>NZ_JAENGN010000020.1:0-88692 GCF_016533505.1 Parapedobacter sp. ISTM3
GAAAAAATGCTGGCGCCGCATCTTGATGCGGTACACCGGAAAGTCGAGCAGCTTCATCGCTGCCGTATACGTATAAAGGGCCACGAAAAGTACGCGGATCGCAATGTCGAGATATAATGTCTTCGTATTCATGGTATATGTACAGGTGTATTCATATGGAGTCCCACCGGTGTATCAACATAGTACCAACCGGTGTCCGACTCGGACAAAATAGTTTCGATGCAGGAGTGCGCTGTGTACTCGAAATAAAGGGCTGTTATCGACCAGATGGCTGCTACGGCAATTCCCCCAAGAATAATAAAACTTACGTCTTTCGCTTCCTTCATACCAGCAAATGTAGGGTACGTCTAACGCGCAGTTAGGTGATTTTGGCTACGGGGTATATGGTTATTTTGGCTACAGCATTCCGAGGCTATCAAACGGCGGCGCTGTGGGGATGTATGTGAGCGGTACGTTTTTTCATCAACTCAATGACTGACCTGTGAGAAGTAAACCGTATTTTGGAATTTTTCCAATAGCATCTCTTCGAACCGCTTAGGGGTTTTTAGCAGACTGCTGGTCGATGAATTTCCCAAAAGAAATCCGCAAAAGTAGCCCCCTGAATATTGAAAAAAGGGCCATGGTGGCCCTTTCTATATGGAAGTTATTGTACAAAGGCTGCCCGCCGTCCTTAGTACCGTTGCAATGCTGTTCGTAGTACAATCCCTGCTGGTATTTGCGGGTGGTTTCGTAGTTGGCCTTCAGTTCATTCCGGTAGTGTGCGTCAATGGGAACGTATAGTGCCACGAGCTTCCAGTCCTCCGGTCCGGTCGGGTTTTCCAGTACCAGTTCTCCAACCGTTTCAGGATACATCAGCGAAAAACGGGTAGCCAGCATGCCCCCCATCGAATGGCCCAAGAGATAGACGTTATCAAGACGCAGTTCGTCCAGCAACGCTTTCGTATTTTGGGCCAGTTGCTGGAAACTAAACGGGTAGCCCACGGGTTTGGATGATTTTCCGAAGCCTACTTGGTCAAGTATCACCACGCGGTAACCGGATTCCGTCAGGACATCGGCGGCGGTTTTGCAGTAGGCACCATTGAAATTCTTTCTGTGCAGCAGCACCACCGTTTTTCCGTTGGGCCGTGCCGGGCGGACATCCATATAGGCCATTTTCAACTGCTGGTTTTGGTTGTTGAGATCCAAGTAGTGTACAGTGAAGGGGTAGTCGTAATTGGACAGCATGATGTCCAAGACAGGCCGGTCAGTTTGCGCATCGGCGCCAACCAGGTAAATTACCGTCACAAGGGTTAGCAGTATTCTCTTCATTTTTGGTAACTATTATCAAGTGGATTTTTAGCCGTACCGTATCCGGTTGCCGGAATTCGGTTACTTTATGTACATTTGATAAATGAAACAGTTCTTGATCCTGTATGCCTTCATCGGAATGTGTTTCGTTGGAGGCCCCGTCAAAAGCTATGCTCAAGTAAGCAAAGGGGGTTTCAACCACATTGCCTTGTCCGTTTATGACCTCGAGAAGAGCGCATCCTTTTATCGGGAAGTGCTATTACTCGATACCCTTCCGGAGCCCTTTAAAATAGGTAAGCACAAGTGGTTCGAGATCGCCCCCGGTTTTTCGCTACATCTTGTTGCCGACGCGGCAGAAATCAAGGAACACAACCGGAGTACCCATATCTGTTTCAGCGTGGCCTCCATTGACGATTTCATTGATCGGCTTGATGGATTTGGAATAGTCTATTACAACGTGCAGCATGAGCCAGGCAAAGTGGGGACACGCGTGGACGGCGTGAAACAGCTTTACATCAAGGACCCCGATGGTTATTGGATAGAGATCAACGACGAGCAGCGCTAACATAGTGCAGCGCACAGGCGCAACATGGGATTATTTCATGACATCCACGCGAAGCGTGGCGTAAGGCGATCGAACTTCGTTTAGGGTATTCTTTGGAGATGGAACACCACCCGCTTTCCTTCGATGATCAACCGGTCCCCATCACTCCGGTATTTTGAGGCGTTTTCCAGTCCATAGATAGTTTGCATTTCCCAATCATGTATATCTTCGCAGTAAAGATAAGTAGCGGGGCCCAGCTCTGAAAACCGAATCGTGTTATTGCCTCCGATACGATAGCTTCCATAGTGGTAATTACATCCGCCTTGCAGCCTCAATTTTCCTTCGGCTTGAAAGGATATCTCATATAAATCCGGTTTTCTTGGATAGGTGCTGATATACTTCGTCGTTTTATCGATTGTTTTTTCCATCTTCCAGCGGGTGTTGGTCAGATCGAGAAGGGTATTCTCTAGGTTGGCATAATCACTCTTTTCGCAACTGAAAACGGAGCAAACAACTATCACCAGTAAACAAATACGATAGGTACTCATAAATTGATCAGTTAAGTTCGTTATATAAAATGACTAGTTTAGGCTGTTTGCTACAGCTAGCTGTAAATAAACATAATGGATATTTATAACGGCTTCTTGGGCAAAAAGTCCTGGGGTGAAAGTCCAAAATGATCCGCAAGCTTGTTGATATGTTTAAGATTGTATTTCGCTGGATGGGACGCGCTCTCAACATTTCCGATAAAGGAAGGTTTTACATCCAGAATATTAGCAATATCTTCCTGGCGTAAGTCATGTTGATTCCTCAAATTCCTTACAAAATCAATAACATATTGCTCAATTTTCTCCACCTCGTAGGACTTAACAATTCTTGCGAAGCGAAGTAGCCAATACAAATGATAAAAATTTACACAAATATGTGTGTATTTTGAAATCATTTCCTATATTTGTCCATAACATCCTCAGAGCCGCGGCCTGAGAACCTAAAAACGAAAGGATGTTGTCAAAAAGATCAATAAGCAACGGCGTAAGAGCGACCTCTTCGGGTAAACCCGCGGTATGTCTGCGGCATCCACGAATACCCGCATCCGGCCGGTGTTCCGGACGTGCATTACGTGTTTTTTTCGTTGCCTTGGTAAAAATATGCAGAAGCGGCGGCAGCCGCCTGAAAACTTTCTATGTGTGCAGACCCTTGCGCTGGCCCTTGCCCTCCCCGGGCGGGGCCGCGCATTTGGGTATTGAACCTGCTCCTGCCGGCTGAAGCCATTTTTTGAATTCGTGGAAGGAACCGATAGCGAACTGCGCCTTGCCTTGCATTTGATTGCCGAAAGGAATACAGCACCGGCCGTGGATTGCCGCCAGTACGGCAACCCACGGTGAGGGTGTAAGCGATAAAGCCTTCCCCCAGATTGAGGGAAGGCTTGCTGTCTGATATATGGAGCCCCGCCAAGGGGATGTTGCATTAACGGGCCGCGCTGACGGTCTTAGACAAGGCCTTGGTTGCTTTGTTGAACGCTTTTTCTTCTTTTTTCAGGGCTACGTCCAGGTGCTTTTGCAACTTGGCGATTTCCTTGGCCTCGTACGCATCGCGCTCGGCATGCAGCTTGGCATAGCGGGCGTTTATCTCTTCAATGGCCTTTTTGCTTTGCTCCACGCGGATGCCGTTGGCAATGTCTTGCTGGTACAGGCCTACGAAAAATTTGTGGTCGCGGTCCAGCTCGGCATGGTTGCCGCGGCTTGTCTTGATGCGTGCTTCAGCCAGGTCATACTGGTTGTACAGCGTCACCATGTTGTGCTGGTGAAAGGCTGCGGTTTCCTTCAGTGCAGTGGCGTTTTTCTTTTCGTTAGACGGGTCAATAGGGGCGGTGCCGGCAAAGCTGTTTCCGAGGGCTGCTACGCTAATCAGGGTGCTTAATACGAACGTTTTCATGATGATATCTTTTTGTGGTGAATAATGTATTTGTTACTACTTTTTTTGCTGTTGTTTTGTAGATATGACGACGGCAGTTGGAAAACGTTGCACGGCAACAGGGTGGTTTTAGACGAACGGTAGGTAGGAATCGACCAACGGAAAATGCTTTAGACAAAAAGGTCGATTTTATAGACGAATAGCAGGACCGTTGTTCGATAACTATCGCCCGGTTGTACTTGATCGGAAAGTGGACCATTACGCATAAAGCACCTGGCAGTTGCCGCAGAAGAAACTTCTTCGGTTGGTTTTGCCCGTATGGGCTTTGGTAAACGGGATTTGGCACCGGGGACAGGTCTTTTTGGTGTGGGCCAACCAATGCTTCTTTAGCGTAAATTCCTTTTTCCAGTGAAGAAACTCAAATGCGTAGTTCCTGACCTCCCGTACCATTTCTTCCAATTTGGCGTTTGGCAACGCGCCTAAATGGGACAACGGGTGTACCCTGATGCGAAAAAGCACTTCATTCTTGAAGATATTTCCGCTTCCGGCAAATATGTCTTGGTCCAACAGGGCGTCGCAGCAAAGTGCGTGGGGGGCATTTTTTAACTTTTTTAAGGCCTTTCCGGCATCCCATTCCTCAGCCATGACATCGCTTGACCAGTCATAGATTTCATCCGCAGGTTTGTCTAAGATCTTTACGGAGCATGCATAGAAGTTCAGCTCATCCGTTGCAAACTGCAGGCTTAATCTCACCGGTGAGGGCTTCCGCTCGTTGATGCGGTAGGTCCCGAATAAAAGAAAGTGAATCCGCAGGGTAAACGTTTCGAAACAAACCAGAAAATGCTTACCCCACGAACGGAAGCTGAGCACAATCTGCCCCGGCAATACATGCTGGTCGATTTTGCTATTGCCTGAGACGGCACGGATCGGCTGCCCCTCCAAGTGCAAGGATAGGACAGCTTCTTTTAAGATAACGATGGACGGTCCTTCCGGCATCACATGTCGATTAACGTAATCATTGCGACGATAAGCTGCCGGTATAACAATGGGCAGCGGGGAATGTTCGCATGATTTCGTGGCGTGGTCTCTTGCCGGCGCGGAATGACGCCGGGTGTCGTAAAAGCACATGAAATTTTGCTACCTTTATCAATTAAAATCGTCACACATGTTAGAGCCATTTGATCTTGAAATCTTTGACAATACTTATTCCGTTTTTCCGGAGGAGGAGGGCGTGTATACCATTTATAAAGATGGCAAGGAATACCTACAGATACAGAAGGACACCGAAAGCCAGTGGCTGAAGCTCGATCCGGCATCGGGGATCCCGCTTTTTGGGCTGGATGAGGAGGTCAATGCCATCGGACAGGCTATCGCTGCCCGCGAGGGAAATAGCCGATAGAAATCCCGGCCGGGTTGCGAAAACTTCCGAAGCCGCAAAAATTCTCGTATTTTTGCAAATCAAGTTGCGAGGAAATAAATAGCATGCCAGTAAAGATACCAGACAATCTCCCAGCGATATCACTGCTCAAAAATGAGAACATCTTTGTGATGGATGACCTGCGGGCCAATACACAGGATATTCGTCCGATGCGCGTCATCATCCTGAACCTGATGCCGCTGAAAATTTCTACGGAAACTGATTTCATCCGGTTGCTGTCAAACAATCCGTTGCAGGTGGAGGTTGAATTTTTGCGCTTGGATACGCACACCCCCAAAAATACGCCCGTGGAACATTTGGAGATGTTCTACAAAGGTTTCAGGGAGGTTGCGGAAAACTTCTACGATGGGATGATCATCACCGGCGCGCCCGTGGAGATGCTGGATTTTGAGGAGGTCACCTACTGGGATGAGATCAAGATGATTTTCGATTGGGCGCGAACGCACGTCACCTCTACTCTCTACATCTGTTGGGCTTCCCAAGCGGCGCTGTACCACTTTTATGGTGTCGGCAAAATTCCATTGGATAAAAAGCTGTTCGGTGTTTTCAAACACAGCGCGCTGGATAAGAGGCATCCGTTGTTTCGTGGCTTCGATGATGAGTTTTATATTCCGCATAGCCGGCACACCACCATTACGGAAGCAGATCTGGCTGGCTTAGCGGATGTTGCGATCCTCTCCAAATCGGAAGACGCCGGCGTAGCTATCGTTTCTTCAAGGGGCGGGCGGGAATTTTACTTGACCGGCCATTCGGAGTATGCGCCATGGACCCTCCATGAGGAGTATACCAGGGATCTGGAAAAAGGGCTTCCCATAGATACGCCCAGGAATTATTATGCCGGCGATGATCCGCAAAGCGAGCCGGTAGTCCGTTGGGCCAGCCATGCGAACCTGCTGTTCAACAACTGGTTGAATTATTTTGTTTACCAGGAGACGCCGTTTGACCTGAAGGAAATTGCGCATCTCAGTGAAATCAAGCAACACAGTTAGCGTGAAAATGCTTAAAAAGATGCGATTACTGTTTCTGTTGGGCTTATTGGTTTCGGCGGAGGCCTACTCGCAATCCATTGCAACGCTGCGCCGGCAGATAGCGCAAATCGCCGATTCGAAAGATGCGGTCGTCGGTGTGGCCATCACTGGCCGCGACGGTCAAGATACGCTGAGCGTTTATGGATCGAGGCGCTTTCCCATGCAGAGCGTCTTCAAGTTTCCGATTGCCGTGGCCATGCTTTCGGAGGTAGACAAGGGTACATTCTCCCTTGACCAAAAAATAACAATCAAAAAGAGCGAGCTGCTGCCGGGGATTTACAGCCCGATACGGGAAACGTATCCCGAAGGTGCTACGCTTACCATTGCCGAAATACTTCGATACACCGTTTCGCTGAGCGACAATGTGGGGTGCGACGTCTTGCTGCGGCTTCTTGGCTCGCCGCAGGAGGTTGAGCGGTACTTCCATGAGCGCAGCTTTAAGGAGATTTCCATCAAGATCAATGAAGAAATTATGCAGGGCGACTGGGAGGCGCAGTTCCGGAACTGGACGACACCGAATGAGGCTAACCGCATCCTGCAAGCATGCTATGAAAACCGGGATAACCTGCTTTCGCCGGAAAGCTATGATTTCCTGTGGGGGCTGATGAAAACCACTGAAACCGGAAAGAACCGGCTGAAGGGGCAGTTGCCGGAAGGGACAGTCGTGGCCCACAAAACGGGTTGGTCTGGCCGGAATGAAGTCACAGGCATAACCGCTGCCGTAAATAACATTGGTGTGGTGTTTCTGCCGGATGGCAACTATTTTTACATCAGCGTGTTTGTAACCGACTCGAAGGAGGATCTGGAAACAAATGAGCGAATCATTGCTGACATTGCCAAAGCGGCATGGGATTATTTTGCGCGCCAGTAAAAAATATTCAAGCCGCCGCGCACAGGAAAGCGCGCGGAAATTTTGTATACTTGCAAGACGGCGGTCGGGGTATCATGAACATCCAAATCCATAAGGTAAACGGTAAGGAAATTGCCGAAGTAACTTCAGACAACGTAATCATTCAGCACGCTGATGATGCATTTGATCTGCTGGGTAATATCTATTATCAAGGCTTTGACAGTGTCATTATCTACGAGCAGAATGTCACCGCGGATTTTTTTGACTTAAAAAACAAGATGGCGGGCGAGATACTTCAGAAATTTTCGAATTACCGTATCCGTCTCGCAATAGTCTGCGACTTTTCGAAGTTTACAAGCCAAAGCCTGAAGGATTTTATTTACGAAAGCAATCAGGGGAAGCATATTAATTTTGTTGCCTCCGTTGGCGAGGCACTGGACACCTTGGCTAAGTAGCACCCCGGCTAGAGACGTTGTGGGATACGGTTTGCTCCAGCCACTGCGTGATGTCATCGAAAACCAGCAGGCAGTCGTCCTCGTTGAGTATTTCATGGCGCATACCGGAATAGAGCTTCCAAACGACGTGTTCAAATCCGCGGTGCCGCAGATCCACCGCTGTCTTTTCCACACCTTTCCCGAATTCGCCGATGGGGTCGTCCGCACCGCTGACAAACAGCAATGGCATCTTTTTGGGGATGCGTTTTGCCCAGCTGGACCGGGTCGCCTCGATATTGAGGGAAATGAGGCCGAAGAATGCATTGTTGCTGAAAGCCACGCCACATAGGTCGTCGTCAAGGAATGTTTTTCGGTTTGTTAAACCGGCGCTCAGCCAATTCGTGCCGTCATTGGGTTTTTCGTGCCTGAATTTATGGTTGTTAATTGCAGAAAAGAGGCCGTTGAGCCACTTGCTGCGTTTGGTAGGTGCGATAAGGTTGGCCATGTACAGTACCGGACGAAACAGGGCGGCCAACGGATTCGGGCCGCCCGTCCCCATCAGGATGGCCCCATCAAAACGGTGTGCGGACCTCTGGAGCAGCACGCGGGCAATAAACGAACCCATGGAGTGCCCCATCAAAAACAGTTGTACACCCGGAAAGCGCTGCGACATGAAATCGGCCATGCGTACGGCGTCATCAACCAAAAGCTTGTCGGGCTGGTTCCTGCGGAAAAATCCCAACTGCTCTTTCGTTTTTGCGGTACGCCCATGTCCGATATGGTCGTAGGTGAGCATGGCATAGCCTTGTTCTTTTAAATAGTTCGCAAAACGTTCATACCGCCCGCTGTGCTCTTGCATGCCATGCAGCAGTAGGATAGCTGCCTTTACGGCTGTTCCTTCCGGCTGGTATACCGTGTAATGAATATGATCAGGTGCAACACTTTTCATATTGGTAGTTAAAGGTAGCAATTGAAAATCGATGCAGAATCACAGGAATGTCATACGTTGTTTGTTTATTGGTATATCGAAAAAAACCGATATATCTTTGTGCCATGAACGAACTGGAGATTTTCAAAGCCTTATCAAACCAAACGCGTTTGCAAATTCTGCAGTGGCTGCGGGAGCCGGAGAAGCATTTCCCGCCGCAGGGGCATTCGTTTAGCGAAGTGGGGGTTTGCGTGGGGCAAATCCAGCAAAAATGTGGGCTGACGCAGTCTACGGTATCCGAATACTTGGCATTGCTGCAGCGGGCGGGATTGATAACGGCTACCCGCATGGGGCAATGGACCTATTACAAACGCAACGACGAAGCGTTTGAGGCATTGGGAAAGTTCGTGCAATCTACACTTTAAGTCATTCAAGATATCAAATTCAATGGACACGACAACGCTTTTTAAGCCTTTTCAACTGAAATCCCTGAACCTGAAAAATCGGATCGTAATGGCGCCGATGACACGTTCATTTTCGCCGAATGGAATACCTACTGCTGACGTAGCGCGGTACTATGCTAAGCGTGCTGCCGGAGAAGTGGGCCTGATTTTGTCTGAAGGAACGGTCATTGACCGGGCTTCTTCATCGGCCGACCCGAATATTCCGCATTTTTATGGCCAGCAAGCGCTCGCGGGCTGGCAGCAGGTCATCGAGGAAGTGCATGCTGCCGGTGGAAGCATGGCCCCCCAGATATGGCACCAGGGCATTATGGACAACCACCATTCGGGCTGGCTGCCGCCGGTGCCGTTTGAAGGGCCGTCTGAATTCAATAGGCCGGGGTTTGCCAATGGCGTAGCCATGACCGAGGCAGATATCGAGGCAACCATTCTTGCTTTTGGCCGTGCTGCCGCTGATGCCAAACGGCTGGGCTTCGACAGCGTCGAAATCCATGGCGCACATGGGTACTTGATCGACCAGTTTTTTTGGGAAGCCACCAACACCCGGACCGATGGCTACGGCGGTAAAACCTTGGTTGAGCGAAGCCGGTTTGCCGTAGAGGTAGTAAAAGAGGTGCGGAGGCAGGTGGGTAACGATTTTGCCATTATCCTGCGTTTATCGCAATGGAAGCCTGCGGATTATGGAAACAAGTTGGCCAAGACACCGCAGGAAATGGAAGCGTGGCTGCAACGATTGGCCGATGCGGGTGTGGACATTTTCCATTGCTCACAACGCCGTTTCTGGGAAGCTGAATTTGAAGGCGCTGATCTTAACTTTGCCGGATGGGCCAAGAAACTGACGGGAAAAGCAACGATTACGGTTGGGTCGGTCGGCCTTTCGGGTGAGTTCCTAGCCGCCTTCCGCGGCGAAAGCTCCGTGCCAAGCGGGTTGGATGAGCTGCTGCGCCGTTTTGACCGGGGCGATTTTGACCTGGTGGGTGTGGGCAGGGCCTTGTTGGCCGATCCAGACTGGCTGCTCAAAATCAAGTTGGGCCGTGCAGATGAGCTAAGGGGCTTTACGAAAGAGGCGCTCGCCGAATTGGTGTAATCATCGCGTTATGCACGTCGCTACTGAATCCCTCACGACGATGGGTGCGAGATGTTGTCTCCTTCATTGTCGCCACTGCCGAGCTGGTGGGTCTCCTTGTCATACATGCCCGCCAAATCGTCTCGTATGGTGCCTTTCCACTTTTCCGTGCCGATGAAGTAGGCGGTACGGCCAATGAGGTGGGCCGCTACAGGGGCGGTGAGCGTGAGGAAGAAGATGATGGCCACTGCCTTGGTCGTCACCGACACTTCTTCCGGGAAATAGAAGGCGGCGCTCAGCAGCAGCAACCCCCCGCCAAGTGTGGCGGCCTTGACCGTGACGGATAGCCGTAAATAGAAATCGGGCATCCGCAGGATGCCGATGGCGGCAATAAGGATAGCGACTGCACCGATGGTGCATAATGTGCCAATAAGAATATCGATCATTTTCTCCCCCTTTTTTCTAAGTAATACGAAAACGCGATGGTGCCCAGAAAGGCAATCAGCGCAAGAATCATCGCCACATCGATGAATGTCGATTTTTGTGTGCTAATGCTGAATACCGTGATGACGCCCACGCCAATGGTTATCAGTAGGTCCAAGGCTATCACGCGATCCACGATCGTGGGACCCTTGAATATCCGGACCAATACCAGCAGCAAGGCTACGCCCAGAATGGGCAAAATCACGTAATCAATATAGGTACTTAATGTCATCGTATAATCTCCAATAGTCTGCGTTCAAAACCATCCTTGATTTGCTGGATGAACTGATCTTTGTCTCTGAGATACATCACATGGATGTACAGTACTTTGCGGTCTTCGCTCACATCGAGGATAAGGGTGCCCGGCGTCAGGGAGATGACCGTAGAGAGCAGGTTGATCTCAAAATCGCTCTTGGCATTCATCGGATACTTGACAATACCGGGTTTCATAAAAAACTTGGGCGTGATAACGTCATAGGCCACCTGGATGTTGGCGCGGATCATTTCATATAGGAAATACAGGAAAAACCCGATAATCTTCGGCACGCGCGTGAAATAGCGGTGGTCGCTTTCATTGCGGTTCATCAGCCACAGCAACAGAAAACCAACGGCAAAGCCAAATAGGAAGTTGGAGTAGGACAGTGCGCCCGTCAATGCAACCCAGGTGAAGGCGAGCAGGAGGTTCATCAAAAATTGTTTTACCATGACGTTACGTTTTTACGGTGATACATTGGGTCCTAAAACGGCTTCGATATACGGTGAAATGTCTTTCATCTCGTGTGCGATGTGTTTGGCCACCGCGGCAACATTTTCAGCGGCCAGACCGATGTACAGCGTGATGGCTGCCAAGAAAACAATCGGCACGACCAAAAGTGATTTCCTGAACGGGTTGAGCGGCTTGAACTCGTCCGCGGGCGTTTCCCCGTCCGGTGCGTCCGGCTGGTCTTTCCAGAATACCTTGGCCCATAGCTTGGCGATGACGTATAGGGTGGCAAAGCTGCCCACGATGATAGCGGCCACCAGCGCATACTGCCCGTCCATGAAGCCGGCCTCAAACAGGTAAATTTTGGGCCAGAATCCGGAGAGCGGCGGCACGCCCACCAGCGAAAAGAGCACGAGGGCCATAACCAGTGACAATAACGGGTACTCGGCATAGAGGCCGCCGAGCTTATCCATGTTCATCGTACCGCGTAGCTTCCGGATAAGGCCGGCGATAAGGAAGATATTCGTCTTGACCATGATGTCATGAAATAAATAGAGCAGCGCTCCCGTAAGCGCAATCTCCGAATACATGCCCAAGCCGCCTAACATGAAGCCGATGTGGCAGACGATAAGGTACGAAAATACCCGGCGGATATTGTTTTTGATGACCGCGCCAAAGGTGCCCGTGAGGATGGTAAATATCGCCAGGATGACCAGCAGCGTGGCCAGGAAATCGTCGGGGATGAAAATGAGGGTAAAAACACGGAACAGGGCGTAAATGCCCACTTTGGTCAATAACCCCCCGAAGACGGCCGCAACCGCAGAGGGCGGCGTATGGTACGACGAGGGCAGCCAAAAGTACAGTGGGAAGACAGCCGACTTGATGCCGAAGCCAATGATGAAGAAGCTGGCCGTGAGGTCTACCAGCTTGCGGTTTTCGAGGGCGGCGATTTTGAGCGACAGGTCGGCCATGTTGAGTGTGCCGGTGATGCCGTAAAGGATGCCGATGCCGGTGAGGAAGAACGTGGAAGCCAGGATGTTCATGGCCATGTATTTGACGGCACCCTCAATCTGCGCCTTGCGGCCACCGAGTGTCATGAGCACGAATGACGCGATGATGATCACCTCGAACCACACGTACAGGTTGAAGATGTCGCCCGTGAGGAATGCGCCGTTGAGCCCCATCAGCAGAAAATGGAATATCGGGAAATAGCCATACAGCATGCGCCCGCGCGCTACGCCGGTGGCAGAATAAATGGATACCGCCAGACCGGAAAACGAGGTGAGCAGCACCATGGTGCTGCTGAATACATCGGCCACGAACGTAATACCAAAAGGCGCATCCCATCCCGCTGCCTGCATGGTGCGGATGCCGTCGTTCCACACCGCCGTGAAGAGGCGTGTAGCCAACAGCATCGCGATGAGGCTGCCCGTGATGCTGACAATGCGCTGGGCAACGGTCTTGCGCCAGAAAAACAGCTGCACGATTGCCGTGAACAAATGGACTATTACAGGAAAAATGAGCGTATTATCAATCATATATCTTCTTCTTCCGGGGTGTTTAAATCGTCGAGGTCATCCGAATTGATCAATACGTATACCCGCTTCAACAGTACAATGGCAAAGGCCTGGAGCCCAAAGCTGATAACGATGGCCGTCAGGATCAGCGCTTGGGGAATGGGATCGGCGTAGATATCGGTGAAAAGCTTGGCCGCATCATCAATGACAGGGGGTTTGCCCCGGGTGATGCCACCTGCCAGGAAAATCATGAGGTTGGCACCATTGCCCAGCAGGATGAGGCCAATGAGCAGCTTGACCATGCTCCTCCTGAGCAACATAAAAATGCCCGCCGCATACAGGACTCCGAGTAAAATGACGAGTAATAGTTCCATGGCTATTCGCTGTATTGGGATATGGTAAACAATATGGTGAGCACCACGCCAACGACCACAATGTACACGCCGATGTCAAAAAACAGTGCCGAGCCGATAAGGCCGATGACGGGGAATGGCTCGTCAAACCACAAGCCGGTCATCACCGGATCGCCGATGAACACCGGCGCAAACATGCTCAGCGCGGCAAGCCCAAGTCCTACCGGAATCAGTACGCCCGGATGGATGCGGAGCAGCTTGAGTGTGTCGTCCGTGCCGTGGGTAAAGCTATGCAGCACAAAGGCAATGGAAGCGATAAGGCCGCCAACAAAGCCGCCGCCTGGATGGTAGTGTCCCCGCAGCAGAATGAATATCGAAAAAAGTAAAAGAATAGGTAGTAAATAGCTGGATGCTGTGTTTAATATCGTGCTTTTCATGGTTATTCTTTTTCGGATGCTTTAAGCCTTAGTTTCAACAGGCTGAACACGCCAATGGCGGCGATGCTCAAGACCACGATCTCGAACATAGTGTCCATCCCACGGAAGTCAACCAGAATGACGTTGACCACATTTTTCCCCTTTGCCAGGATGTAGGCATTGTCGCCATAAAACTTGCTCACCGCGTCATCAAACGACTGATTCAAAACCTGTATGCCTATCAGGGTAATGATTGCACCGAATGTGGCGGCGACCACCCAGTCACGTAACCGCGCAACGCGGTTGGCAAAATTGAGGAATGGCGGCAGCCGGAAAAGCACCAGCACAAACAGCACCACGGTAAGGGTATCAATGGTAAACTGGGTCATGGCCAAGTCCGGTGCACTGTAAAAGACGAACAAAAGGCACATGCCGTAGCCGATGACGCTGGTGGCTACCACGACCGTAAGCCGCGAAGAGGAGGTGACCGTAAGGTAAATGGCCGCAATCAGGATGCACACGACGGCGATCTCGTAGACGCTCAGGGGCGTCAGGTAACCGGGCAACAGGTAAATGTTGCCGCCGGCAAAAAGGCGGAAGGCCAGCAGCAAGGTGGCAAATACAACGATACGGAGCAGGTACACCCGCAGGAGGCCATTGTGCAGCGTACGGGTATACCGGATGGCAAAGTGGCGTACATAATGTGTCAACTGGCTGATAACGTGTTTGGGTGACAGGTTGTTGAATCGTTCGATCCAGTCCAGACCGGAAGCCGAAGGCTTGCGCATCAGGTACAGGAAGGCACCCAATGCAAGCGTCAAGCCGCTGAGCAATAGCACCAGGTTGAAGCCGTGCCAGATTTTCAGTGGCGTGTCAATCGGCTTGTTGATCATTGCCGAGGCAGCCGGATTGAGCAGCGAAGCGTCTGCTATGGCAGGGAATGCCCCAAAGGCAATACCCAACAGGGCCAACAGCAACGGCGGTGCCCACATCAGCAACGACGGCAGGTGAATGCGTTGGTACCGATCAGGCAGCTGGCCAGTGAAGGGTTTCAGGCCGGCAAGCAGGCCGGCGTATAGCAGGAAAATATTGGTGACGACCGCAAGCGCCGTAAGGATAATGGGCATCACCCCATCGGTATGCAGCGTGGCTTCATACACCAAATCTTTGCCGATGAAGCCAAAGGTGAAAGGCAGACCGGCGCTTGAGAGGGCGGCGAGCAAGCCCGCTATGGCCAGCGGAAACAGGACCTTCCTTAGACCGGCCAGCTGCG
Source organism: Parapedobacter sp. ISTM3 (assembly GCF_016533505.1). Classification (NCBI taxonomy): domain Bacteria; kingdom Pseudomonadati; phylum Bacteroidota; class Sphingobacteriia; order Sphingobacteriales; family Sphingobacteriaceae; genus Parapedobacter; species Parapedobacter sp. ISTM3. Next base: position 14,696 of record NZ_JAENGN010000020.1, read on the forward strand.
TAATGTCACGCGTGCCGGTTTCGTGGTCAATTACCCCGGTGATCAAAAATAATGATGCTTTGTACAGCGCATGGACCAAAATGAATACCGAGGCGGCCAGCAGCGACTGCGGCGTGCCGATACCGATAAGGAACACGAGGATACCCAGTGCAGAAATGGTCGAATAGGCCAGTATGCCTTTCAGATCGGTGCGGAATATTGAATGGAAAGCGCTGTAGAGCATGGTGATGCCGCCGATGATAATCAGCGGATAGGTCCAGTAATCGGTGCCGCCCAGTACCGGATAAAGCCGGGCCAGGAGATAGACCCCCGCCTTGACCATGGTGGCCGAGTGTAGGTATGCGGATATGGGAGTGGGCGCTTTCATTGCCCCCGGTAGCCAGAAGTGGAAGGGGAATTGCGCCGATTTGGTAAATGCGCCAGCGAAGACCAACAGGAGGATCAGCCCGTATAACACGTGGTTTTTGAGGTATTCGTTGGTCTCGACCATCGCTTGGATGGAATAGCTGCCGGATAGGTGGCCCATCAGCACCAGACCGGCCATAAGCAGGAAGCCGCCGCCGCCCGTCACCCCGAGGGCGATCAGCGAGCTTTTGCGCGAGGCGGCATTGTCGTTGTTGAAACCGATAAGAAAGAAGGAGCTGATGCTGGTAAGTTCCCAAAAGATAAAAAGCAACAGCACGTTGTCTGCAAGCACGACCCCCAGCATGGCCGCCATAAACAGGCTTAGGTACGCATAAAAACGATCAAGGTATCGATGCCCCCGGAGATAGGGGGCCGCATAGAGAAAGACCAGTGAGCCGATACCGGTGATGAGCAGGCTGAATAGCAGCGATAGCCCATCCAGGTGGAAATCGAAATTGATGCCCAATGAAGGTACCCACGGCTGATGGAACGTCACACGCTGCCCGTCGCTGACAGCGGGAATGAAGCTGACAAAATAGGCGAACAAGCTGATGGGCAGTAGTGCCGCCAGCCCCGCCAGCTTGCCTTTCAAGAACCGGCCGAAGGGGATGTAGAGAATGGAAACAATAAAACCTGCAAGTACAGCGAATAGCATCTGTTCGTTTGTTTTGTTCGCGGAAAGCGACTAAAATATGCATTTTTTTCAACGCTGATGCATAAAAGTTGAAAAAGCGGGATTAGAATCTGAAGTTTTTTTGTTATTTTTATTTATAATGTTAATATTTGGACATCCAATTGTAAACACACTGTGAATTGAGCGAGGGACTGGTTTTATGGAGTTTGTCACGTTGGTTATCCCGGTCACAATTAAATGGAAGATCATTACAGCTTATTGCCTGAAGCGCTATTCAAAAAGTACTATCCGCGACTTTGCCATTTTGCCTGGCAATTCGTCCACGATAAGGTATTGGCCGAAGACATCGTGCAGGATGCATTCATGGCTTATTTGAAGAACTGTGATGCGTTGGTCGAAGATGACGTAGCCATTAAGAACTTTTTGTACAGCGCCGTGCGGAATGCTTGTTTCAACCTTTCGCGTCATGAAAAGGTGGTGCAGCGGTTTTTGGGATATTACCGCCCGGAAGATTTTGAGGAATCCCACGTGATGGCCAAAATCATCCGCTCGGAAGTGATGGATGAAATCCATCGTATCATGCAGGCCATGCCGGAAAGCTGCCGGCAGGTATTCCGCCTGGGCTACTTGGAAGGGCTGTCTAATCTCAAGATTGCCGAAAAGCTGAACATCAGCATCAACACCGTAAAAACCCAGAAACAGCGGGGAATGAAACTTATTAAAAGCAAGTTTAATCCCGAACTCCTCGGGCTCTTGTTGCTTTTTTTTGATAGTTGATTTATTTTCTTGTCACCCTTTTACCTGCTTTCGTTTTCTTATATTAAATACGGGAGCTCGGCTTCTTCCGCGCGGTGTGTGGTTTTATGCCCTGTTGCGGTAACTAATCATGACATAAATGGATCCGAAAACGTACCAAATCGCAAAATTGGTCAGCAAGTATCTCCAAAACAACTTGTCGGAAGATGAAAATGAAGTCTTCCAGCAATGGTTGGCGGAGTCGCCGGAGCATCAGGAAATGCTGGCATCATTTCAGGGACGGGAATCGGATGCGGATATAGCGTTCTTGAACAGTATAGACACGGATGCGGCCTGGGAGCGTTTTTCGACACGAAGCACAAGAAGACGGTGGAAACGGCTGTTGGGTTTTACCGGCGTGGCGGCGGCGATAGCCCTGATTACGTTTTTGGGTATTAAATTTTCCGGACAGCTGACCAGAACGACCGCCGACCAGCAGCCTGTCCCCGATAAGCAGTATGCCAACGATGTGGCGCCTGGCAGAAGTAAGGCATTGCTGAGGCTGTCAGACGGGCGGCTGGTGGATTTAGAGGTGTACCAGCACGAGCTGCAGGAGCAGGATGGTACGCAGATCGTCACCAGCGGGGGCGAGCTGATGTATGGGCAGGGTGCAAGCCACGACGATCGGTTGATCTACAATACGCTCGTGGTGCCTAAGGCCGGGACGTTCAGCATCACGCTGTCGGATGGTACGAAAGTATGGCTGAACGCCATGTCCGAACTGCGGTTTCCGGTACACTTCGGGCCAGACGACCGGGAGGTGTTCTTGCAGGGAGAGGCTTATTTTGAAGTGGCCCACGATACCGAAAAACCCTTCCTTGTCAATGTAAATGGCAACAAAGTGGAAGTGCTGGGCACGCATTTCAATATCAATGCATACGATAAGGTGATGTCTACCACGTTGCTGCAGGGAGCCGTGCGGGTGTCTAACCCGACAGGTGAGCGGCTGCTGGCCCCGGGACAGGAGGCCAAAGTGGGCGAACACATCACGGTGCTGCCGGCAAACATTGAGAAAGCCATCGCCTGGAAACAAGGGGATTTTTATTTTAAAAGTGATAACATCGACGAAATCATGGCCCAACTATCGCGCTGGTACGATGTGGAGGTGAAATACCAAGGGACCTACCCGACCAACAAAGGCTATAGTGGTGCCATCCGGCGGAACGTGAATATTTCCGAGGTATTGGAGATGCTGAGCTATGTAAGTGGCGCGGCGTTTACGATAGCGGGGAATACGGTGACCATAGCATTCGAATAATTACAAACTTTAACACCAAACTAACGAACATGAACGACAGCTACTACTATCGAACGTAAACCAAACCTCAAATCGGGAGTGCTCGCGTGCTCACTGATGGCTACAAAAATCTAACGCGTTTAACTAACTTATTCAATTAACCTCAATTGCATAAACGTATGCATTTTTTATTCTACAAAAAAACAGGCAAGTTAAGTGACTCAACCTTACCTAAAACACGGCTGGCCATTAAAGCGGTCTTTGTGATGATGCTGGTCTTGGCGATGGGCGTACACACAGAAAGTATGGCCAGTATTCATGCGGCAAGCGGCCTCATGCAGGAATTGACCGTAAGCGGGGTGGTGATGGACAAGCAGGGTAACGTGCTAACGCAAGCATCGGTGAATGTGAAAGGCGTTGCCGGCAGGGGGACGAACACCGACGCCGCCGGGCGTTTCACGCTCACCGTGCCGTCAAATTCGGTATTGGTGGTATCGTTTATCGGCTATGAAGCAAAAGAAATCACCGTCACGGATAGCAAGCCGATAACGGTGGTGCTGGATGAATCGTTTGCCGAACTCGATGAAGTGGTCGTCACATCATTTGGTATTCAGCGCGATCGGAAGACGTTGGGCTACGGGGTGAGTGAAATGAAAAGTGAGGAACTGACCAAAGCACCGACGACAGACGTCACGAACGCATTGTCCGGAAAAGTGGCGGGCGTGCAGGTCAGTGGCGCTGGAGGGGGCTTCGCGGGTTCAAATATCACCATCCGCGGCTTTTCGACCTTCACGGGGAGCAACCAACCGCTCTATGTGGTCGATGGGATTCCTCTGGACAACTCGGGCGGCAACAACTCGGTGAATAGCGGGGTGGTTACCTCCAGCCGGATATCGGATATCAACCCCCAGGATATCGAAAACATCAGCGTGCTGAAAGGCGCCGCTGCAACCGTGCTCTATGGTTCAAGGGCTGCTTCGGGCGTCATCCTGATTACCACCAAAAAAGGCAAGCAGGGTACGCGCAACCAGGTGACGGTAGGAACCAATACGGCGGTGGGTACGGTGAGCCGTTTTCCCGACTTCCAAAATGAATATGCGCAAGGTAGCAACGGTAATTACATCAACAACGTGGCCGGCTCGTGGGGACCGCGGATCGAAGGGCAAATCGTAGAAAACTGGTTTGGTGAGGAAGAGGTGCTACGTGCCTACCCGAATAATATACGGGATATCTTGCAGAATTCGATATCGTCCCAGAATGACCTCAGCTTTTCGGGCGCAACGGATAAGTACGATTACCGCGTTTCATATGGGTATACCAAAGAAACAGGACTGGTACCCAACAACGAACTGACACGGAATAACTTATCGGTAAACGTTGGGACGAATATCTCCGACAAGTTGCGGATTGGTACTTCGTTTTCGTATACCAATAATACCTCCGATCGGACGCAATCCGGCAACCAGGGTGCCAACCCGCTGTGGCGGGGCATCTACGCGCCGAGAAGCTATGATTTGACAAACCTGCCGTTTGAAGACGAAGAGGGTAACCAGCTGTGGTATGCGGCAGAGGATCACCCGTACTGGTCCATCAAACACATTACCAACCGTGGTGAGGTCAACCGCTTTTACGGCAATGTAAACCTTAAGTATGATATCCTGGATTGGTTGCAGGCCGACTTGAAAGTGGGTACGGATGTGTTCAACAGCGTGTCGAAAGGTTTCGACGACATGGGCGTGCGGAGTAATGCCAATACCAACTCCGCCGGCGCTGGCGGAGTCACGGATCGGTCAATGACCGTCAGGAACATCAACTCCTACTTCACTGTAACCGGCAACCGGAAAATCAGCGAGGATATCAATATATTGGCTACCGTGGGAAATGAGATTATTGCCAACTATCGCAACAGCCTCCGGGCGGATGGCCTTGGCATTGTCTTGCGAGGGTTTGATCATCAATCCAACTTTTTGACGTACAATACGGCAAACGGTACGAGCGTCAACGAGCAGCGGGCGATAGGCGTATTTGCCGACTTGGTGGTCGACTATAAGAACTTCCTTTCGGTAAACGTCAAGGCGAGGAACGATTTTTCGTCGACCTTGGCACCGGGTAACCGATCGATTTTCTATCCTGCGCTGGCCATCAGCTGGGTGCCTACCGAGGCGTTTCCTTCGCTGAAATCGGATGTGCTGTCGTCGTTGAAAATCAGGGCCAACATTGGCGAAGTGGGTAAAGGCACCAGTGCTTATGAAACCAATACGTACTATGGCCGGGCTAATGCTGGCGATGGCTTGGGATCTACGGCAGTCAATTTCCCCTTTAATGGCTTGGCAGGCTATACCTTGAACAATAGTGCCGGCAATCCGCAATTGGAGCCGGAGTTTACCCGTGAAATCGAATTGGGTACGGAAGTGTCGCTCTTCAGCGGGCGGGTGTTTCTGGATGGGTCGGTCTACCGGCGTGATACGCGCAACTTGATCTTCAACGTACCGGTGCCGTCTTCATCCGGGTTTACCAGCATATCGACCAATGCGGGCAAGTTGTCTACCAAAGGGCTTGAACTCTTGCTGCGGGTGGTGCCCGTCAAGAATGAAAACTTCAACTGGGATGCTTCCTTCAACTTCACGACCTTCCGATCAGTCGTCGAGGAGTTGGCGCCGGGGGTAGATAACATTTCCATCGGCGGCTTTACCTCGCCCAACATCCGTTTGGTTGCTGGCGAAGAATATGGCCAAATCTGGTCTAATGCGTACCAACGGAATGAGGCCGGCCAAGTGATTATCGGGGCAAACGGATTGCCAAGGCCGACCTCGGCGGTGCAACGTGTCGGAAACCCCAATCCGAAGTTTGTATTGGGATGGAACAACACGCTCTCGTTTAAGGATTTTACGTTTTCCTTCCTGTTTGACTTCAAATATAAGGGCGACCAGCTGTCGCGGACCATCGGCGATTTGCAAATCAATGGCGTAGCGGCAGAAACTGCTGAATATCCCCGGTTCAATGCGGATGGTACCCCCGCCACACCTTATGTCTTTGAAGGCGTGCTGGAAGACGGCACACCAAATAACATTGGTGTCACGGCACAGCAGTACTACGGCTTGCAGGGGAAATATGTGGCATGGGAAGGTTATGTGCTGGATGCCACCTTCCTCAAGCTTCGTGAAGCCAACTTGTCTTACCGGTTGCCGGCACGGCTGCTGGGTGGCCAAAAATTCATCAAAGCGGTTAACCTGTCGGTCTATGGGCGTAACCTGTTTATCTACGCACCTAATTATCCGCACCTGGATCCGGAGCAAAACCTGCTGGGGATTAGCAACGCAAGGGGATTGGAGTTTGGCATCCAACCAACAGCGCGTACAATTGGTGGCAGTATTCGTTTAACGCTCTAACATTGGAGACCATAGAATTAAATAAACAGATGAAAAAGCTATTCTATATTTTGTTGACGACAAGTGTCGTACTTTTCGGGTCATGTGAGAAGTTTCTCGATGTGAATGACGACCCCAATAACGTGACGGACGTGCAAGTCACCCAGTTGCTGCCTTCAGTGACCGTCAATGTAGGCTACATGGGAGCAAGCGATTTGTTTCGCTACGCCTCGCTTTTGGTGCAGCAGTTCAGTGGCCATGGCCCCAATACCGGTTTCGGTACGTTTAGGGAGTACGAGCGCTACAACATCAATGACTCGGACGTAAACAACCAATGGGTACGTATCTTCGGAACAACACTGAGCGATGCCCAGCTCCTGATAGATAAAGCAACGGAGGGCGGAAGCCCGCACTACGCCGGCGTGGGTAAACTGCTGAAAGCGTATGTGTATCAAATCGTGGTAGACTCATGGGGCGATGTACCTTACTTCAATGCGGCGAAGCATGCCGAAAACCTGTATCCCGAAGTGGACGATGATGAAGCAATATATGCTGATCTGATCCGGTTGATCAATGAAGGGATTGCCGATATCAATGCGGCAAGCTCCACCTTGTCGCCCAATCAGTATTCCACAATCTATACAAGTAACGATTGGCCTTCAGCACGGGAAAAATGGGAGAAATTCGGCAATACCTTGAAACTACGGATCTTCCTGCATTATAGTGCAAAAGATGCGGCGTTCGCGTCGCAGCAAATCACTGCGTTGATTAACAGCGGCGCACAGTTTATGGAAAGCAATGACGACAGCTTCCAGATGCCGTTTTTGGCCGAATCGCAGCGCCAGAACCCGCTGTATAGCATGGAAAACGGCCAGTTCAGGAATCAGTTTTTTCCGAACAGGTTCCTCGTGGATTTGATGAACAGCAACGATGATCCGCGCAGGCGTTCGTATTTCGTGCCATTCCCCTACAATTCGAGCCCGGCTACTTACCGGGGGGCGAGCTTCCTGGATATTGAGCCATCGTCGGCTTATTCGCGCATCCATTCGTACGTCTATGGGACGGCGTCGGCAGTTGATCCGGCCCGGATAAACCCCAATGGCAGCCTGCAGGACGGTGCGATTACCTACGGTGGCGATGGTCCGGCGCGGTTGCTCACCTATGCCGAATATAACTTCATCCGCGCCGAGGCAGCGCTGCTCTACGGCGCCGCTGGCGACCCGAATGCGTTTTTTGCGGAGGGGATCCGGGCATCCATGCTGGAAGCAGGGTTGACGCAGGCAGAAATAGACGGCTACTTGGCTGAGCACGGTACGCTTAGCGGTACCAACGCGCAACGGCTGGAACAAATCATCACCGAAAAGTATGTGGCAAATTATGCCGTGCTGGTAGAACCGTGGACGGACTACCGCAGGACAGGCTACCCGAGCTTGGTGCCGCATCAGCAGCCGGCTGCCATCTATGATGAGGTGCCACGGTTGTTGCCTTATGCGCAATCTGAAATCAATAATAACCCGCACATCACGCAACGATCGTCATTGCTTGATCGGGCATTTTGGGATACCAGGCAATAGCCAGCGGTAGGCTCATCGCTGGGTTAAAAATTTTTTACTTTAATAACCTTTTAAACAATAAGCTATATGAGGAAGAGAACAATGTTAATGATGGTTTTGTTGACGGTACTGTATGTCGCAAATCTGCACGCCCAACGGATACCGTGGGCAGATTCGACGATCGTCACCAAGCATGAAGTGACGGTCAAAGGACAGCGTTTTGGCTACACCGCAACGACAGGCACACAACCGGTATGGGATGAGGAGGGCAAACCCATTGCTGCTGTGCATTACACGTATTACGAACGGAATGATGTAAAAGACAGGGATGCACGGCCGTTGGTCATCTCCTTCAACGGGGGGCCGGGATCGGGGTCGGTGTGGATGCATATCGCGTATACCGGCCCGCGGTTGCTCAATATCGACGATGAAGGGTATCCGTTGCAGCCGTATGGAATTAAGGAAAATCCGTATTCTATACTTGACGTGGCTGATATTGTGTTCGTCGACCCGATCAATACCGGCTATTCGCGAATCCTGGATAAGAATGCGGACCGCAAGCAGTTCTTTGGTACAAATGCAGACATCAAATACCTGGCGGAATGGTTGAACACGTTTGTCTCCCGGACGAACCGGTGGCCCTCGCCTAAGTATCTTATCGGCGAAAGTTATGGAACTACCCGGGTTTCCGGCTTGGCACTCGAACTGCAAAACGCGCAATGGATGTACCTGAACGGCGTCATATTGGTGTCGCCGACAGATTTGGGCATCGATAGGGGCACGGCGCTGGAGAAGGCCCTGCGTTGGCCTTATTATGCCGCTACCGCCTGGTTCCACAAGGCTTTGCCGGCGGATTTGCAGCAGAAAGATCTGACAGACATGCTGCCCGAAGTCGAGGAGTTTACCATGAACGAGCTTATCCCCGCGATAGCCAAGGGTGGGAGCTTACCCCAAGCAGAGCGGGAGCAGATCGCCGCAAAAATGGCCCGTTATTCCGGCATTTCGCAAAAGGTGATTCTGCAGCATAACTTCGATATCACGACGTCGTTCTTCTGGAAAGAACTGTTGCGCGATAGAGGGTATAACGTTGGCCGTCTGGACTCGCGGTATTTGGGTATCGACTTCAAAGAGGGTGGCGAACGCCCGGACTATGCGGCGGAATTGACCTCTTGGTTGCATTCGTTTACGCCGGCCATCAATTACTATTACAAGAATCATCTGAACTATCAGACGGATGTAAAGTACAACATGTTTGGCCCCGTTCATCCTTGGGACAGAAGCAACGACAATACCGGGCTGAACCTGCGCCAGGCCATGGCACAAAATCCTTACCTGCACGTCATGGTGCAATCGGGCTACTACGACGGCGCTTGCGATTACTTCAATGCCAAATACAACCTGTGGCAGATGGATCCTTCTGGAAAGTTGTTGGACAGGACAAGTTTCAAAGGGTACCGCAGTGGCCACATGATGTACTTGAGGAAGCAGGATTTGGAAACGGCTAATGAGGATATCCGGGAGTTTATCAAAAATTCAACGCCGGCTAAAGGCCAGCCTGCTAAGTATTAGCGCTGGCCGCATGGCCGGCCATGCGGTTCCAAAATCAGGACGTCATGAAAAGAATATGGATATGCTGCTTTTTGGTGTTTGCAGCGCTTGCCCAGGGCATTTGCCAGGATCTGGTCAATGATACCGGCGCTGCGCTGAAACACCTGGAAGAACACCGCCAGAAGCTCCGCGCTCAGCTTAAACAGGGGGGGCGCGATATGTACGGCATCCTGGACGGCATGTTGGCGGTAGGGCTGTGGGATGAGGTGCTGTCATACCTGGATGCGGGGGCTAACGTGACCGAGGTGGAAGAGGCGGTGCTGCGCGCGGAGTATTGGTGGTTGAATAATGATTTTGATAGGGCAGCGCGTGAACTCCGGTCGGTGAAGGCAGCAGCTAACCGCTCGCCCTTGGTGGCACGCATGGAGGCGACATTGCTTATCGAAGCCTGGAAATTGCCCGAAGCTGAAGCACGCTGCAAAGACATGCTGGCATCCAACCCGGAAGATGAGCGGCTCAGGGCCGTGCTGGGCAGGGCGCTGTTGCTGCAGAAGAAATACGATGAGGCGCTCGCACTGGCCAAGGACATGCAGCGGCGGAACCCGCAGTCTGCGGCGGCCTATCTGTTGGAGGGCGACGTGTACTTCTGGGACCAGCGGCCGGCACTTGCCGAGGCACCGATAATTCGGTGCCTGGAGCTGAATCCCCTGGAGGCCAATGCGCGGTTTAGCTACGGATACGCTATATGGCGACGGATAGATGCTACTCAGCTGGACGATATGGCGGGTCAGTGGGAGGTGGCCTTGGCCATCAACCCATTGCATTTCCAAACCCATTGGCACTGGGGCAATGGCCATACGAACCTGACCTTCGCTGATTATGTCGATAACGATGAAAAGGCCATACGGGCGAAATTGGAAGCGGCTGATCAGCTGGTGCGGGAAGGTAACGTCGATCAGGCACTGGTTGTGACCCGGGAGGTCGAAAAGGAGTACAACCACTCGGTATTGCCACTCATGCACCGTGCGTCTATTTATTACAGCGATTTCGATCATCCCGAAAGGCTGGCAAGATTGGATACCGCCCAAGCGATATTTTTGGAGATACTGGCAAGGAAGCAGCATTATGGGCCGGCCCATAATGGCTTGTCTGCCGTCATCAAATCGAAGCGGATACCCTACTTGGCTTCGTACGATTCGGTTACGGCGGAGTTGAAGCATACAACCATTCACGATTGGGACAATTTTGCGAAAGTATTCCCCGATGTGACGTATTACCCAGGTGAGATAGCAAAAGGCATGGTCTGGAATCAGCTGTATAGCGCGGTGGTTTATTTCCCGTTTTTGACGAAACAAAACAATGCGTTCGTGATACCGCCGCTGCATATCGATCTTGCGATTGCCATGAAATCGCCGCATTTCAGGTTCAATACGACATTTGATAATAGACAATGGATGGACATCCGTGGGGTTGGCAGCGGCGCGGCGGATATCGGGTACGTTGAGCGGGGGGCGTACGGCGAACGGAATGTGATCTTGCATGAGTATGTCCATTTGTTCCATGGCCGCGTGCTCACCGATGAGCAGAACAGGCGTATCAGGGCCTTGTACTTCAACGCGATGGAAAAGGGATTGACGCTGGATTATTATTCGCAAAATAATGAGTCGGAGTACTTGGCGCAGACCTATCCGGCTTACTTTGAACACGTGAAGGTGCACCCGTTGGACTTTAAGTCCATGAATACGCATCATGACCTGACGACGAAAGATCCGGAAATGTACCAGTTTTTGCAGGAGCTTACCGCAAACGAGGCAGCTTACCTCGCCGGCAACAAGGATGCGATGGCATCCAATTGGGCCCAAGTGTACCTCAACCTCAGCAACCGTGCACAGCGGGCAGACGTCAACTTGGCGCAGCGCTACTTGGATACGGCCTTGACGTATGATAGCCGATACTTACCTGCATTGCTTGCATACGCACGCCTGAAGTTATCAACCGGTGATTTTGCCGGCGCAAAGGGCTATGTGCAACAGGTCGTGGAGCTGGATAGCGGGTATGCGCCAGCTTACGTGGTGAAAGCTGAAATCGTGGGCAGGGAATCGGGCGATAACGACGCTGCAATAGGCGAACAGGCGATGCTCTATGATAAGGCGGTGGCGATAGAGACTGATTTTCAGATCAAAGCACAAAATGCCATCCAACTGCGCACCTTTTATCATCGGAATGGCTTGATTGCCGAGGCGATCAAGGCGGCTGGCCAATATGTGGCCATCGGTGCCGAGGTATCTACTTATCTGCGGGACCGCAAGGATGATGCACGGGCGTATGCGGCTACCGAACGCGCGTTGCTGGGGATTGCTGCTCCGTTGGCTGAATTGGCTTCACTGGTGGCCAAAAGGCCGCAAAATTACAACCTGCGCGGGAGCTATGCCGATGCATTGATGGCCAATGGCCGGTATGCAGAAGCCGTGACCACCTTATTGGAGGCGCAGCGCATTCTGGAAGCGTCGTCAAGCGGCCGTCCGGATTTTGAATTGCGGATAGCTGAGGCCTACGCCATGCAGCCAGGCAAGGCGGATTCCCTGAATGTGTATCTCGGAAAGTTGCTGGTGAACGGGATAGACCCTGACCGGCTGGATGAACTGCACAACCAACGCTTGGTGCGCCTGCTGAGTAAAGCAGGTAAAGGCCAGGAGGCAGCGGCACTGTTCGATAAGCTTCCGCAAGACGGTGACCGCTTTTACCGCTCTTCCCGGGCGTTGTCTGCTGCACAGCTGGCCGTGCAGGATGGCCGCGCCGAGGAGGCTATTGCGCTATTTGAGCAAGCCATCCGGCACAACCGTTATCAGGTGCAAGCCTACCAAGGGCTGAAAGACCTGTACAATGGCGATGATACAGCAATCGGCCGACTGGACAGGACACTTGAGGGATTGAAGGCCGACGTGGCGACGGAATAAGATTAAAAAATGCTCCATGTAGGCCAAAAACCGGTAGCAGCAGACCGGTTTTGGCCGCATGGGGTTATTAAACGAATAAAAATTGCGGTTCTTGTCACCCCGATTGGGACGCTTCGTTTCTTTATAGTAACTAACTGGTATCCAACAAATCAAAAACGATGGAAAAACCCGACAAAATGGAAAAAATGCTGGATTTGAAAAGAAAAAGCTTGTAAAAGAAGAACGGGAGTGTTGGCAGCACTCCCGGAAGGTTAAAAGCTAAACAAGTATCAATTAATCTATCAATTAACCCTTAATTAGGCAAAAGTATGAAATACTTTTCAATTGGCAAGGGTATGCCAAACCGTAAATGCTGGTATGCTCGGTGCACTAAATTCCTAATCGCTGTGAAGATTACTTGTTTGTTGCTTATTGCATTTGTAGCTGGCGCGTATGCGGAAAGCAGCGCGCAGAAGGTGACGCTGTCCCTAAAGAATGCTAAGCTCGAACATGTTTTTAGCGAAATCACCAAACAGACGGACTATCGTTTTCTGTACAGCGATGAAGTAGTCCAGTCATCGGACCTGGTGAGTATTTCGGTAAAGAATGCCGATATACAGCACGTGCTGAACCGTGTGATTTATCCACAGGGCATGGCCTACAAAATTATTTCGGAAACGATCATCATCACGCTTCCGAAGGCGCAGTTTGCCAACATGAAGCATGAAATGGCCACGCCTGTGCAGGAAGAAGTGACCATTACCGGCACGGTTAAAGACGCGGGTGGCGAAAGCTTGGCCGGGGCTACGGTATCGGTGAAAAACCAGGCAAGTATCGGTACAAAAACGGATACCGAGGGTGGATTTACCCTGCGGGTGCCCAAAAATGCTACCATTCAGGTGTCTTATATCGGCTATTTACCAAAGGAAGTGACGGTGACAAACGAGGGCCCTTACCACGTCCAGCTGCAGGAAGACGCGTCGCAGTTGGATGAAGTGGTGGTGGTGGGGTATGGCGAGCAGAGCCGCCGGACAGTGACCAGCGCTATTGCCCGTGTGGATGGTGAAACGCTGAAAGATCTACCCATGCCAAGCCCCGATCAGATGCTCCAGGGACGGGCCCCGGGGGTACAGGTGACGGCCGCCTCCGGTGAGCCGGGCGCAGGCATGGTGGTGCGGGTACGGGGGAGTACGTCCATCAATGCCAGCTCCGAGCCGTTGTATGTCATCGATGGTGTGCCGATTGTGTCACAGAACCTGGCAAGGACGACCTTCGGCCAACCGACCAACCCGCTTGCGGATTTGAATCCATCCGACATTGAGTCTATGGAAATATTGAAAGATGCGGCGGCGACGGCAATCTATGGCGCCAGGGCGGCCAACGGGGTGGTCCTGATCACGACGAAACGTGGGAAATCCGGTAAGCCGACGATCTCGATTTCGAGCTATGCGGGTACTTCCAAGGCGTGGAAAGACCCGAATGAACTGCGCGTTGACGGCCCGGCATTCGAGCGGTTGCAAAATGAGGCGGCGGCCAATAACTGGATAGACCGCTATGGAAGCCTCGATGCACTGAACCCTTCGGGAGCGGCCTTTGCCCCGCCATATGCCAATCCCGATAATGCCATAAATACCAATTGGATGGATCCCATCATGCAGCAGGGGGCGATGTACAATGTCGATGCCTCAATCTCAGGGGGCAACGAACGGATACGCTATATGGTGTCTGCCAATAATTTTAATCAGGAAGGGATCATGAAGCCGGTCATGTTTAATCGCAAATCGTTTCGGAGCAACATCGACTTTTCGGCGGCCGACCGCTTAAAATTCGGAACGAGTATCTTTTATTCCAACAGCCGGCGCAACCGGATTCAAAATGGGAACAACATCAACTCCGCGTTGGCCAATGCGTTTTTCTATCCAAGCAATATCCCGGCCTACAACGAGGACGGATCGTACAACCGCCCGGTTTGGGAAAGCCCGCTGGCCATTGTCAACGAGACGGACTACTTGATGAATACAAACCGGCTTATCGGTAATTTCTTTGCAGATTGGACAATCATCGAGGGACTGGTGTTTCGGACGACCTGGAGCTTGGACAATAACTACATCCAGGAAGACAACTATGCAAATACCAAGATGGTGGCCGGTGCGGGCGTAGGTGGTGAGGCGACGAGCAGCGTGGTCAACGACCTGAATTGGATCAATGAAAATATACTGACCTATAAGACCAGTTTCAATGCTGTACACAACCTGGACTTCCTGGCGGGCACGACGTTCCAAAAAAATAAAAATACGTTTGTGACTGCAACGGGACAGGGATTCCCCAGTGACAGCTTTAGAAAAATATCTTCGGCGGCTGTCAAGAATTCAAGTGGCGATGAAAGCGAATGGGCAATAGCTTCGGTGTTTGGCCGGATAAATTATGACTTCCAACAGAAATACCTCGTCAGTGTAAACATGCGGTACGATGGCTCTTCTCGGTTCGGTGCCAACAATCGCTGGGGATTGTTCCCCTCGGCATCGTTGGGCTGGGTGATGTCAGATGAAGCCTTCATGCAGCAGCTGCCGGTGATCTCGCAGTGGAAATGGCGCGTCAGCTATGGTGTAACTGGTAACCAAAGCGGTATTGGTAACTATGCGTCCCTGGGGTTGTGGGGAGGTCAGCGAGGCGGTTATCGGGGCGGCGGCGGAACCACACCGGGTGCCGGTGGAGCGGCTTCTTATGGCGACTTGGCTGGGTTCAATCCGGTGCAGCTGGCCAATCCGGACCTGAAATGGGAGACCACCGCCCAACTGAATATCGGGGTCGATATCGGCTTTTTCAACAACAGATTGGGCTTGACGTTGGACTATTATGACAAGCAGACAAAGGACCTGTTGCTGGAAGTGCCTACGCCGAGATCTACCGGATATAGCGTGATGCTGCAAAACTACGGCGAAATGGAAAACCGGGGTATTGAGCTCGGGATCAATGCCCAGGCGATTAACAATGAGCAATTTTCGTGGGATATCAATTTGAATGTGTCGCAAAACAGGAACTTGATTAAGAAGCTTGCTTCGCCTTTCAACCAATTTTCACGGGAATATATTCGGCTGGAAGAAGGATATCCGCTGTATTCGTTTTATGTGCATGAACAATTGGGGGTTGACCCTCAAACGGGAAATATCATCTGGCGGACGGGCGACGACGGCCAGTTTAACGTAAACAGAGACCGCTTCATTTCGGATAAAAATGCTTGGCCCGATTTCCAGGGCGGGCTCACCAATACCTGGCGGTATAAGGATTTTGACCTGTCTGCTTTCCTGCAGTTTAGTTACGGAAATTATGTATTCAACTACAACCGTTACTTTTTCGAACATGGTGGCGAGCGGACCACAGGCTACAGTGCGCAGCAGTTGGACCGGTGGCAACAGCCGGGCGATGTGACCGATATTCCGCGGATGGCAAACATCAACTACAATGTCAACTACCGCCCATCAAGGCATATTGAGGATGCGTCTTATCTACGGCTGAAAAACATCAGCCTGGGGTATTCGCTGCCAAGCAGCGCCATCCAAAAATTGGGGCTTAGCCAGTTGCGGCTGTATGTGTCTGGACAAAACGTGCTGACGTTTACCAACTATACTGGATTGGATCCCGAGGTGTCGGTAAGCCCGTCAGAAACCGTTCAAGGCATAGACCAGGGTGTAATGCCACAGCCGCGAGTGTGGATGGGGGGAATAAATCTAACATTCTAAAAATTACTGCTATGAGAGTTTTAGTCGTTATATGTGCGGGATTGCTCACGTTTTCCGGATGCAATTTGTTGGATTTGGAGCCTGTCTCCCAAATTACAAGTAACCAAGCTTTTTCTGATCTCAATAGTGCTGAAGGAGCCGTCAACGGGATGTACAACAACTTGCAAACGCCGTATATGTGGCGTGTGCAGGTCTTGTCCGACGTGGCGTCGGACATGTCGCAACAGATTGACACGTGGGACGCATTGATTGCTACCGATGAATTTAACTGGAGTGTGGACAACTCCGAGGTAGAGGATTTGTATACGTCGTTTTACCGGTGTATCGATATCGCAAACAACATCATCGCTTATGTGCCCGAAATGGCTATCGATCAAGGGATCAAGGATGATATGCTGGGACAAGCTTACTGGGTCAGGGGCTTGGCTTATTTCGATCTGGCGCGCTTTTTCGGGGGGTATCCGCAGGTGTATGGTGAGTTGGGTGCCGTGATCGTCGTGACGCCTTCTTCGGGCATCACGGAAAGTGATTTGAAGCCAAGAAGTACATTGGCCGAAACATATGCGCAGGCTGAGTCGGATTTGCTTCAGGCACTGCAGCTGCTGCCCGAAGCGCGGTCGTCTACGGTATTGTCTAAAGTGAAAGCAACCAAACCCGCCGCGCGCGCACTGCTGGCCCGGTATTACCTGTATAACCGGCAATGGGATTTGGCTGAACAGTATGCCACCGATGCGATTGCGGGGAAATCACTGAATGTGCCTTTTATGAGCATTTTCAGGAACAAGAATACGGAAGAGTCGTTGTTTGAAGTGCAGTTTAGCAATGTGGATATCAACGGGCTGCGCAATTGGTACTACCCGTCCAACCTGAGTGCGCGGGGAGGTACTGCGCTTCATCAATCGACCTACGAGGCGATTGTGGCTGACCCGGCTGATACGCGTGCCCAGTTGATTGCACAGAATCCTGCCCGGCCGGTTTATTACCCTACGAAATGGGATGATCCGCAAGAGGGGGATAATTTTCAGTTGCTTCGCCTGGCGGAGCAGTACCTTATACGTGCTGAGGCGCGCGCCGAATTGGAGAACTTTGATGGTGCTTTGGAAGATTTGAATGCCGTGCGTGCAAGGGCTGGTGTAGCAGCGCGGACTGCTGCAGGCAAGGACGCGATCATTGCGGCTATCCTGGAAGAACGGCGCCTGGAGTTTGTGGGCGAGGGACAGCGCTGGTTTGACGTCATCCGCCGGGGGCTTGGCACAACGGTATTTACCAACATTGTGCGGACCACAGGAAGCCAGCCCAGCTATTCGTTATCGAATGCGGGTAGGCAAGTCATGCCCATCCCTTCGGTTGAAACCCGGGCTAATAACAATGTACAACAAAATGAGGCTTACCGATAGTCAAAAAACAATTCATTACTAACACTTTATTTACTTAAAAATGAGGATAAAACGATTAGCTGTTGTGCTGATGACGCTGACGGCGGGTGTATGCAGTAGCGCCCATGCCCAGGACATCAAAATCAACCCGGATTCGGCAGTCACGACCAACCATCAAGTGGTGGTAAAGGGCCAGACGGTCAAGTTTAGCGCCACGACGGGCATGCAACCGGTATGGGACGATAAAGGGAAAGCCCGTGCAGGGGTTTTTTATACGTACTACAAGCGGACGGACGTCCCGGGGCAGGATACCCGTCCCTTGGTCTTCTCGTTCAATGGCGGGCCGGGAGCCGGAGCGCTCTGGATGCGCCTGGGCTATACGGGCCCGCACCGTATCAAAATTGACGAGGAAGGGTTCCCCATCCAGCCGTATGGTATCGAGGATAATCCGCATTCGCTGCTCGATGTCGCTGATATCGTGTATATCGAGCCGGTCAATACCGGATACTCAAGGCCGGTGAATGGTGTTCCCGCATCGGATTTCTTCGGCGTAAAAACGGATGTGCAATACTTGGCCCAATGGATTACGACTTTCGTATCGAGAAACAATCGGTGGATTTCTCCGAAATACTTGGTAGGCGAGAGCTACGGCACGACGCGTGTCTCCGGCCTGGCATTGGAGTTGCAAAACCGCCACTGGATGTATATCAACGGGGTGGTGCTGGTGTCGCCTACTGGTCTGGGAATTCGCCGCGATGGCCCGGTGGCTGATGCCAACAAGCTGCCGTATTACGCGGCGGTGGCTTGGTATCATAAGAAGCTGCCCAGCGATTTGCAGCAAAAGGACCTCACAGCTGTGCTGCCCGAAGTTGAAGCGTTTACCATCAAGGAACTGATTCCGGCAATGGCTCAAGGTGGATTTATCGATGCAAACGAACGGAAGGCCATTGCCGATCGCATGTCGCGGTACATGGGCATTTCATCGCAGGCTATTTTGGATCATAACCTGGCTGTGCCCATGCAATTCTTTTGGAAAGAACTTCTGCGCAAGGAAGGATATACGGTTGGGCGTCTGGATTCGCGGTACTTGGGTATCGACAGGATGGTGGCAGGCGGACAGCCTGATTACTCACCGGAAAATACGACCTGGCAGCACATTT
Organism: Parapedobacter sp. ISTM3; assembly: GCF_016533505.1. Taxonomy (NCBI): domain Bacteria; kingdom Pseudomonadati; phylum Bacteroidota; class Sphingobacteriia; order Sphingobacteriales; family Sphingobacteriaceae; genus Parapedobacter; species Parapedobacter sp. ISTM3. The sequence continues at coordinate 33,448 of NZ_JAENGN010000020.1, forward strand.
TTACGCCAGCCAACAACTACTATTATACCAACTACTTGAAATATCACACGGATCTGGAATATTATGTCGCCGGCCATACCCGGCCCTGGCCGCGGGAGGGCGCCGAGACAGAGACCGCCGGCGAAGATCTCCGGCAGGCCATGGCCATGAATCCGTTTATGCATTTGCTGGTGCAATCGGGTTATTATGATGGTGCATGCGACTATTTCAATGCGCAGTATAACATGTGGAACCTCGACCCAAGCGGCAAGCTGAAAGATCGCATGCATTGGAAGGGGTATCGCAGCGGCCACATGATGTACTTGCGATATGAAGATTTGGCTTCTTCGAATGAGGATTTGCGCGAGTTTATCAAACTGAGCATTCCCAAAGAAGGCGTCCCTGCGAAATATACCGTTGACTGAGTAAGCGTATGGCTATGAATAAACTTGTTTTTGCCCTTATGCTCTTGCCCTACATTTGCCAAGCGCAAGATCGATCATTTAATCCCGATTCTGCGGTAACGACCAAGCATGAGGTCATGATAAATGGACAAACCGTCAAGTTCAACGCAGTAACCGGCATGCAGCCGGTATGGGATGAATCAGGCAAGGTGATTGCCGGTGTTTTTTACACCTATTATTACCGCACCGATGTGGCGAATCAGGCGACCCGGCCTATTGCTTTTTCGTTCAACGGGGGGCCGGGTGCAGGTGCCCTGTGGATGCGGCTCGGCTATACCGGGCCGCACCGCGTACGCATCGATGACGAGGGGTATCCGATCCAGCCTTATGGAATAGAAGATAACCCGCATTCGTTGCTGGATGTCACGGATCTGGTGTATGTGGAGCCGGTCAATACCGGCTATTCGCGCCCTGTCGGCGATGCGCCGCTTGCGCAGTTCCTGGGTATCAACAACGACCTCACCTACTTGGGAAACTGGTTGTCGACGTTTGTGACCCGGCACAACCGATGGGCTTCGCCGAAATATTTGATTGGCGAAAGTTATGGGACGTACCGCGTGTCGGGACTGGCCCTGGAGCTGCAAAACAGGCATTGGATGTACATCAATGGTGTGGTATTGGTATCTCCCGGGACGTTAGGATTCTGGCGGTATGGACCGGTGGGTGATGCCAATTTGCTGCCCTACTATGCGGCCACGGCTTGGTACCATAAAAAACTGCCGGCGGACCTGCAGCGGAAGGATCTGGAGGAGATGCTTCCCGAAGTGGAGGCTTATACGGTGGACTCGCTGATACCTGCGTTGGTAAGGGGCGGCTACCTCGATGAAGGGAAGAGGCAAGCTATTGCGCACAAAATGTCCCGGTACATGGGGATCTCCGAAACCGCTATCCTGCAACATAACCTGGTGGTGCCGATGGCCTTTTTCTGGAAAGAGCTGTTGCGCGCAGAAGGCTATTCCATTGGCAGGCTGGACTCGCGGTACCTGGGCATCGACCGGACGGTCGCAGGCGAAAGACCGGACTATGCAGCGGAGAATACGTCGTGGCAGCATACGTTCACACCAGCAAACAACTATTACATCAAAAATTACCTGAAGTACGATACGGATCTGGAATATTACGTGGCTGGCCACGCTTCATGGAACCGGTTTGCGCTGGAAAACAAAACCGGCGAGAGCTTGCGGCAGGCCATGGCGATGAATCCGTTTTTGCATGTGCTCGTCCAATCGGGGTATTATGACGGGGCTACCGACTATTTCAATGCGCAATACAACCTTTGGCAGATGGACCCCAGCGGCAAACTGAAATCCCGGATGGATTGGAAAGGCTATCGCAGCGGTCACATGATGTATTTGCGCAAGGAGGATCTGAAGGCAGCCAACGACGACTTGCGGGCGTTTATCGCCAAAACGCTGCCAGCGGAAGATATGCCCGCAAAATATCGTGTTGATTAACTTAATGAACGAGCGTATGAAGCATGTACTAATCGTGATTGCCGCCTGTTGCTTGTCAGGTATCGGCATGAGTGGCAGGGGGTACGCCCAAGGCCGAGTGGCGGGGGCACCCGATAGGGCAGAGGGAGAGGGGCCCTGGAAACAATTGATCATCCGGGGGGTGACGCTGATAAACAGTACGCTTTCGCCACCAATGGGGCCAGTGGATATCGTGGTGGAAGGTAACCGGATTACAAACGTAGCGGTTGTCGGTGCACCGGGTGTGCCGGTCAACGAAGCGCGCAGGCCAAAACTCGTGGAAGGCGGGAAGGAACTGGATGCCACAGGGATGTATCTGCTGCCGGGTTTTGTAGACACGCATGCCCATATCGGTGGATCGCAGGCGGCGTCCGCCGAATATGTTTTTAAACTGTGGATGGCGCATGGCGTGACAACCATTGCCGATCCGGGATGTGGCAATGGCCTGGAATGGGTGTTGGATCAGAAAAAGAAAAGTGCGGAAAATACGATTACAGCGCCAAGGATTAAGGCTTACGCGCGGTTCGGGCAAGGGGTAAGCGGACCCATCAGTACCGAAGAGCAGGCCATCGCATGGGTGCGCAGCAACAAGGAAAAGGGGGCCGACGGCATCAAATTTTTCGGTGCTGAACCGCACATCATGGATGCCGCCATCAAAGAAAACAAACGTCTGGGGCTACGGTCAAAAACGCACCATGCACAGGTGTACGTAGGACGCTGGAATGCGCTGCACAGTGCCCGGGCGGGACTTACAGCATTGGAGCATTGGTATGGGTTGCCGGAGGCGATGTTTACGGATCGTACGGTACAGGATTATTCGCTGTCATACAACTACCAGGATGAGCAAGATCGCTTCGGTGAAGCAGGACAGTTGTGGGAACAGGCAGCCGAACCTTACTCTGAACGATGGAATAAGGTGATGGATGAGCTGATTGCACTGGATTTTACGCTTTCGCCTACGTTGGTGATTTATGAGGCAAGCAGGGACCTGATGCGCGCAAGGCGGTCGGAGTGGCACGAGGAATACACCCTGCCTTCGTTGTGGGAGTTTTACAAGCCCAACCGGGTTTCGCACGGATCGTATTGGTTTAATTGGGGGACGGAACAGGAGCTGCAATGGAAACGCAACTACCAGCTGTGGATGAAGTTTATCAATGAATATAAAAACCGGGGTGGCCGCGTCACCGTTGGCACGGATGCCGGATTTATCTATGCGCTGTACGGGTTTGCTTATCCGCGGGAAATGGAGCTCCTGCGTGAGTCGGGCTTCCATCCGTTGGAGGTCATCAAGGCGGCGACGCTCAACGGTGCGGAATCGTTGGGTATGGACGACGAAATCGGCAGCGTGGAAGTCGGCAAGCTGGCGGATTTTGTCATCGTGGACCAAAATCCACTGGAAAATCTGCAGGTATTGTACGGCACTGGCGCCATCCGGGTGACGGAAGAGAATGAGGTGGTGCGTGTGGGTGGCGTAACGTATACCGTGAAGGACGGTATTGTCTACGATGCAAAGAAATTGCTGGATGATGTGAAGGAAATGGTACGTCAGGAAAAGGCCAAGGAAAAGTATGAAATCCTGCAGCCGGGTATTTACCATCATTCGATGTTTAAATAAACTTTACCTACGGTAGCGTGTCATGGTGGCGCATATACGGTCTGGAATAGACCGTATACGCGCCGCTGTCGTTATGGACGTGAACCGGCCGGCGTCTTCGCGATAGTTAAAAGTTATGCTTAATATTGGGTTTTTAAATCAAACGAATAAAAAGATGAAGATCATTGTACTGGACGGACATACGCTGAACCCCGGCGACTTAAGTTGGGACGATCTGGGCAGTTTGGGTGAACTGACCGTATATGACCGAACGACCGCCGACCAAATCGTGGAACGGGCAAACGGCGCTGAAGCCTTATTGACGAATAAAGTGCCATTGGATGCCGAAATACTGGAACAACTGCCGGACCTGAAATACATCGGAGTGCTGGCCACCGGGTACAATATCGTGGATATTGACTACGCCAGGGAAAAGGGAATCGTGGTGACCAATGTGCCGGGATACAGCACGGCGTCTGTTGTGCAGCTGACTTTTGCGCTGCTATTGGAACTTTGCCACCATGTACAGCGACACAGTGACGCCGTCGCTTCGGGCAAATGGTCGCGATCACCTGATTTCTGCTTCTGGGATTATCCATTGATGGAGCTTTCGGGCAAGACATTGGGCATCATCGGATTCGGTGATATCGGCCAGCGCGTGGCAGACGCTGCCGCCGCATTCGGCATGGACGTCATTGGATATAGCCGTACGCAAACCGATCAGTCTTACCGACGGAATTTCCGTTGGGCAAGCTTGGACGAATTGCTGGCACAGGCTGATGTAGTGAGCCTCCACTGTCCGCTCACGCCGCAAACCAAGGGCCTGATAAATGCCGGTAGCCTGAAAAAGATGAAAGAAACTGCATTTCTTATCAATACGGCGCGCGGGCCACTTGTGGTGGAAGAAGATCTTGCGGAAGCGCTGAACAGCGGCGGCATCGCCGGTGCCGGCCTTGACGTGTTGTCCGCCGAGCCGCCGGCTCCGGACAATCCGTTGTTTGGCGCACGACATTGTTTGATTACCCCGCATATTGCATGGGCTACGAAAGAGGCGCGGACCCGCCTGATGGAGGTTGCTGTGTGTAATTTGATGGATTATCAGAAAGGGAATTCAAAAAACGCCGTTAATATGTAGATTTTTTGGGTTTTGTTGAATTTTTCGTCTTGTTTGACTGACTAAAATTGTGTTTTTCTTATTTGTTTTGTTTTTTATTGATGAAAAATAAAATATTTTTACTATTTTATTGTGAATTATATAAGAATATGGTTATGTTTGTGTGTATTGATAGGTGAGTTTTAATTTTTTCATTTCTCCATTGCTGGTGTTGTGCTGTGTTGGTTGTTTTTTGGGGATTCTCGCTTTTTCTGTCTTGAAAAGATAAGTGAATCGGTGGTTTGCACGGGACCGTAGTAGTCTGGTATGCTGATAGCTGGACTATCAAACACATACGGTGTTTGCAGGTTAACGATTTTTAGCTGCCAAATGTATGTAATTAAATATAGGCGTCAACAGGCTTAACCGTTTTATATGAATCATTTTTACCCTCCTTGAGCATGACCGGAAATACCCGATACCAATAAAAAAGCAGGAGTGTTCGCACCACTCCTGCATGGACAAGGTATCACTACTAATAAAACGTCATTATTCTCTAATAGCTAACCTTAATTTGGTAAAAGTATGAAATACTTTTTATTTGGCAAAACGATGCCAAGTGGTGTGCATAGGCATATCCAATTAAAACCTAAACCCAAACCTGTCTGCAGCGTCTTTGCGTTCCTGTGTGCCCTGATGTTTTCAGGCACGATGGGCGTTCGGGGTGCCGTATCGCTGGTCCCGGACGCCGCTTTTCAAGAACTCATAACGGTTTCGGGAACGGTGCGCGATGAGACCGGCGCTCCTTTGCCCGAGGCTACTGTACATGTGAAAGGCAGCAGTACACTGGCGACGAAAACGAATGACGATGGGCAATTTTCACTTCGGGTGCCGGTGGGATCAACCATTGAGGTGACATTCCTGGGGTATAGCGTTGCCGAGGTTGTCGTGAGAACCCCGGGTCCTTATACCATTAACCTTGAGCCCGACGCTTCGGAGTTGGACGAGGTGCTTGTCGTTGGATATAGTACCCAGTCAAAAAAGGAATTTACAGGTGCCGCAAGCCGCATTGTGGCTGATCAAGTCAAGGAAATCCCGGTACAGAGTTTTGATCAGGCGCTTATAGGAAGGGCTGCCGGCGTAAAAATCAACTTACCAAACGGGGTACTGAACAATGCGCCGGTTATCCGCATCAGGGGAACGAATTCCATATCACTAAGCTCTTATCCATTAATCGTCATAGACGGTATTCCGGTGACAAGCGGCGATGTGTCTTCAAACGCTACCGTGGCCAACAACCCGCTGGCAGACATTAACCCAGCCGACATTGAATCGATTGACGTATTGAAGGATGCTGCATCTACGGCTATTTACGGATCCCGGGCGGCTAATGGCGTCATTTTAGTTACTACCAAAAGAGGTAAAGAGGGAAGCGCCCGGGTGACTTATGACGGCTGGGTAGGCGTGACCGAGCCGGTAAGGCTTCCAAAGTTGCTGGAGGCGGAAGACTTCATGATGATCAAGAACGAAGCGCAACTGAACAGGAAGATACTGAGCGGTCAGGCGGATAACGATGCTGTTGCGTCGGCGTTGTTCTTCCCAAGTTATCATCCAGATGGGTCGCTGGTGAATACCAATTGGTATGACTATATTTTTCAAACGGGTGTGCAGCACAGCCATGCGGTAACGGTGAGCGGTGGCAGTCCGAAGACGCGTTACTTCTTTTCGGCCAACCTTACCGAGCAGGAGGGATTCTTGCAGACGAACGAGTTTGACCGGACGGGGCTTCGATTTAATTTGGACCATGATGTAAACTCGTGGCTCAAGTTGAGAGGTAATATAAGTTATACCAAGTCTGAAAATAGGGCGCCAAACTCGGGTTCCATGGAAGGCAACGCACAGCTGATTGTAGGCGCTGCCCGGATGGCTTATACCCTTAATCCGAATGTGCCGGCGTATAATCCGGATGGTACCCCACACCTGGCCAACACGCCGGGCGGACCTATCGGCAATGGCAACAACCAGGTCGTGAGCGTCTATTATAATCCGGTGGCTTTATTTGAGCTGGCTAAATACAGCTCGACCAACGATCGGATATTGGCGAATGTGGGAGCGACCGTTAACCTGTTGAAGGGCCTGAATTTCACGACCAGTTATTCGGTAGACCGGTTGTCCACTCTTAATGTCAGCTCGCTGAGTCCCGAGCATGGTTCCAGTTCGTCTACAAACGGTAGTGTGACGAACGTATCGACTTTATTTAACAACTGGAATTTTACCAATACGTTGAATTATGACACGCGATTTGCGGACCACCACATTTCGGCCGTTGGTGGTATGGATGTGCAGGATTTTTCGACGAACCGATGGGGAGTCAATGTGCAGCAAGCTTCCGATCCGTATTTTACCGATGTTCAGGGTAACTGGGGGCAAGTATCGCAGTCAGGTAACTTGCTGATAAATTGGGCCTTTTTATCCTATTTCGCAAGCTTGAATTACGACTATAAGAGTCGTTATTTCATCAAGTTCAATTTCAGGCGGGATGGCAATTCGGCGTTAGGCGCTTCGACCAAGTGGGGTAACTTTGGCGGGGCATCCGCCGGATGGACACTGTCTGAAGAAGCGTTCTACCAGGGTTCCGCTATAAGTACCGTCATGAGTAGTGTCAAACTGCGGGGCGGCTGGGGCCGGGTAGGCAACGGCGAGATGAATTCACGGTATGGCTCGCTCATTTTGTTCTCTTCGGCGCTTTACGGGAGTGCTTCTACGTGGCACCTTAGCCAAGCAGGCAATTCGGATCTGGGCTGGGAGACCAGTGAACAAACCAATATCGGGGCGGATTTGGGCTTTTGGAACGACCGGATATTGGTTGATTTCAGCTGGTTCAATAACAATGTAAACGGGTTGATCTTGGAGGTGCCGCAGTCTCCTTCAAAGGGTATTCCCGGCAATGCAATTCTGGGAAACGTCGGATCATTGTACAACCGAGGTGTTGAATTAGGAATTAGCGGGGATGTCGTCAGAAAAGGGAAGTTTTCATGGAATGCTTCGTTCAATTTCACGAGCATCAAGAATGAGGTGACTGCACTTGAAGGCGAAGGCTCGCGTATCGTAAGCACCTCTTCGGGCAATCCGTTTAACATGACGCAGGCGGGCTACTCCGTAGGCACGTTGTACGGAGCGGTCACCAATGGTGTCAATCCGGCTACCGGCCAGCGTATTTACATGAATGCGGCTGGTGAACAAGTGCAATATTCGGCAGCTTTTCCTTCGGGAGGCTCTGCGTGGACATACCTGGATGGTCGCCCGGCACCGGCAATCACGGCGGCTGATTACCAACCCTTGGGAAATGCTTTGCCCACATGGTATGGCGGCTTTAATAATACGTTTCGGTATGGAAGCTTCGATGCAGGAATTAACTTTTCCTTTTCTGGCGGCAACTATGTCTTGAATGGCAATACCGGAACCTGGTTGGACCAACGGTATTTCAATAATTCGGTCAAAGTGCTGGACCGTTGGCAACAGCCCGGCGATGTGACGGACGTGCCACGTCTTGTATTCAACGACAATTTTGCAAGTGCAAACATTCCGAACATCTCCGATTATGTCGAAAAAGGCGATTTTTTGCGCTTGCAAAATGTACTGATAGGGTACCGGCTGCCTAACCAGTTGCTCGCAAAAGCCGGTATCAGCTCGGCACGGATTTACGTGCAAGCTACCAATGTGTATTTGTTTACGAATTACACAGGGGTGGAGCCGGAATCATCCATCAATGGGAATAATCCCCGATCTCCCGGTATTGAGTACAATTCCCTGGGCAACGGACGTACGTTTACGTTTGGGATGAACCTCGGCTTTTAGGAATGAAACAGGCAGGATTTCGGATAAGGTTAATCATTAAAATTGAACAGCTATGAATATCACATATAAATCCATCAAGAAGCTCGGAGCCGCATTAGGCATTGCTTGCTTGGTGAGCATTTCTTCGTGCAGTGAAGAGGAGTACCTACAACAGATTCCCCCCACGCAGCTTAGTTATTCCGATATATTCAGTACCCCGGCACGCATCGAAGGGCTGGTAAACGGCATCTATGCGTCACTTAAGGGATCAAATTTCTATGGGGGGAGGTTATTACTGTTTCTGGATGTGCGTGGCGAGGATTTTATCAATACGACGGCCAACTCGTTTACCGGCTATGACGCCTGGGCGCATTCGTACAATTCTTCTTCAGCTGATATCCTTAACGTCTGGTCCACGGGGTACACCACGATAAACCGGGCTAATTTTGTCATTGAAGGGCTGGCAGCAAACCCGGGCGTAGTGGATGAAACGACAGCAGCGGGGTATGTGGCGGAAGCCAAATTTCTGCGTGCGCTTTCTTACTTTACGTTGGTGACCATATTTGCCCGCCCTTATGCGGAGAACGATGGCGCTTCGCCCGGCCTGCCTCTGCGGTTGCAGGCCGAGACAACGTCTGAAAATAATAATTTAGCCCGTAGTACGGTGGCTCAGGTTTATTCGCAGATTCTCCAGGATTTGGACGACGCCGAGGCAAACCTGCCCGATGAATATGCTTCGGCTTTATTGAATACAACACGGGCACATAGAAATACGGCAATTGCGTTGAAGACGCGGGTGTACCTCAATCAAGGGAACTGGAACGCGGTCATTGCTGAGGCCCGCAAGATTGTCCCCCAGACCGCGGCGCCTTTTTCGGCGACTACCGGCGTGGCTCACGCGCTTCAAAGTGATATTGTCGAGACGTTAACGAATAACTTCACCACGGCAGAATCCATCTTTTCCATGCCATTTACCAACCTGGACAATTTAAGCGGCCAGTCTGCGCTGGGGTACCTCTACAATGGCAACTCGGAGTATTTCCTGAATCCAGCGGGGATATTGGGCAGCGCTCAATGGGCTGAAGGAGACGACCGGTGGGGACTGCTGCGCTTCAACGCGACCAATGGCCGTTATTACCTGAGTAAATATGGTCGGGATGCACCTTTCCTGCGATATATACCCGTGATTCGCTACGCAGAAGTGTTATTGAACTATGCGGAAGCGGCGGCGGAGACCGGAGATTTTGTCTTAGCCAGGGGATTGCTGGAAGCTGTTCATCATCGGTCTGATCCAGACTATGTCTTTCCTGTATCGGCTACTGCTACAAGGGGGGCATTGGTTGCCAGCATAGAAACCGAGCGTCGAATCGAATTATTGGGTGAAGGTTTCCGATCGAATGATTTGCTGCGCCGGCTGTATACGATTCCCGAAAAAGTAGGCCCATCCTTTTCGGCTTCGGCGGTGCCACCCGCTGCGGAAAATTACATCTGGCCAATGTCGAACGACGAAATTTTGACAAATAATTTGATTTCCGATTGATTTAGCATGTATATTCATGGCGTTTTTACCAAATACCATAATTGTATGAAACCTGCGATGACAGCGACTTGCGCAAAAGACGATGCAATGCAGGATTTCATGAAGCCATTAACCAATAAATTAATTAACGAATGAAACGTGCTATCCATGTAGGCTTGTGGCTACTTACTTCTGTTGGACCGGTCTTAGGACAGGGGCGGCAGGATGCAGGCAATCCCCAGCCGGCAAAGACCATCGGAGCTGCCACCGCAAACCATCAGAAGTTTGAAGGCTTTTTTGATTTTTATTATGACAACAGCAGCGGCAAGATCCTGCTGGAGGTCGATCGGTTCGATGAGGAGTTTCTGTATTTCAGTGCGATCGCCGCAGGAGCCGGCAGTGCAGCCGAAAAGGGACGTGCGACTTCCTACATCGTCAAATTTGTAAAGGTAGGGCCCAAAGTTTTCCTGTTGCGTCCGGAGTATAATTACCGTGCAGTGAATGGCAATGAGGACGAGGTGAAATCCGTAGAAACGGCGTTTGCCAAATCGATTATTTGGGCATTCAATCCGGTGGCTGCGGAAGGCGGCCGGGTATTGGTTGATTTGACGCCATTCCTGATTCGCGATAGCCAGGGCATTGCGGGGAGCCTGGCTGGTGGTGGTAGTCGTGGCGGTGCTGCCGGTGGTGGGAATGCGTACCGTGTCGATGATAGCCGTTCAGCTATTTTCATGGAGAATACCAAGAACTTTCCGAAAAACTCGGAATTCGAGGCGGTCGTCACCTTTGCAGGGGGAGCCTCAGGTGGGGGTGGCGGTTTTGGCCGCGGGGGCGGCATTGCGCCGGATCCTGCAGCGGTGACACTGCACCTGCACCAGTCCTTTGTGGCGCTTCCCGAGCCGGGTTTCAACATGCGGAAGTTTGATGCTCGTTCGGGCTTCAACGCATTTACCTATATGGATTTTTCCGCTCCCATGGAAGAGCCGCTGACCAAGCGCTTTATCAGGCGGCACCGCTTGCAAAAGAAAGACCCTCAGGCGGCGATTAGTGAGCCTGTGGAACCTATTGTGTATTATGTCGATAGGGGCGCGCCCGAGCTGATTAAAAAAGCGCTTATCGAAGGGGGGGCGTGGTGGAATGAAGCGTTTGAAGCTGCGGGATTCCGCAACGCCTTCATCGTCAAAGAGCTGCCTGCCGATGCTGATCCGATGGACATCCGGTACAACGTGGTTAACTGGATCAACCGGAGCGGTAGCCCAAGGGCGTTTTCGTATGGCTCTTCGTATACCGACCCCCGTACCGGTGAAATCATCAAAGGGGTAGTCACCCTGGGGGCTGATAGGCACCGCCAGGACTACCTGATTGCCGAGGGGTTGTTGCAGCCTTATGAAACCGGTAAGCCGGCTTCTAAGCAGATGGAAGAAATGGCCCTGGCGCGGATAAGGCAGCTGTCTGCCCATGAAATAGGGCATACGCTGGGTTTCATGCATAATTTTGCGGCCAGTCCCAAGGGGCGTGCGTCGGTCATGGATTACCCATTCCCGCGTATTGATCTGGATAAAGATGGAACCCTTAGCTTGGACAGCGCTTATGGTGTCGGGATTGGCAGCTGGGATATCCGGGCAGTTATCTGGGGATACGCTGAATTTCCGCCGGGCGCAGATGAAGATGCTGAACTTGAAAAAATTATGCAGGAGACGCTGGCGCAGGGGCACCAATATATACCTGACATCGGCGGGTATACTCATCCGGTGTCGCACCAGTGGGATGATGGCGTGGATCCCATTGAACAACTGCAACACCTGATGAAGGTGCGCCGATTGGTTCTTGACCGGTTTTCAGAACGGGCCATACGCGACGGGGAGCCCATGACGACGATACACGAAGTGCTGGTGCCGGCCTACCTGCTGCATCGGTACCAGATCGAAGCTGTGGCGAAAAGTGTGGGCGGATTGTATTTTACGCATGCTATCAAAGGCGATGGGCAGGAGCCTACGCGCATGGTTGAGCCGGACCGGCAATGGAAGGCTTTCGATGCGCTGATGACTACCATTACGCCCGAAGCGTTGGCACTGCCCGAAACGCTGATTCAAAAAATACCGCCCCGCCCATCGGGCTATCCCCGTAGCATCGAGCTTTTCTCAGGGAATACCGGCCCCACATTTGATCCGCTTGCTGCTGCGGCTTCGGCGGCTACCGAAACTGTTGCGTCGCTGCTCAATGCCGAGCGGGCTGCCCGTCTTGTGGAATACAAAGCGCGGGATAGCAAACAACCCGGCTTGATGGCAGTACTGGACAGGCTACTCGCCGAAACATGGGGCAAGCCTCTTGCTACTGGTTATGCCGGCGCGCTGCAGACCACGGTAAATCACCTTGTGCTCACACACTTGTTGAAACTGGCAGCGGACAAGGAGGCTTCAGGCATTGTACGGGGCCAGGCATTGCTAAAAATCAACGACTTGAAAACAAGGCTACAGGCGGACCTCAACTCGGCTAATGACGAGCAAAAGGCACAAGCGTTATTTGCGGTGTCTCAGATTGAGAAATTTGAGAAGGATCCGGATGAGTTTCAGCCGGGACGTACGTTTGAAATGCCTCCGGGAGCGCCCATCATGCCTGGCATGGATTTTCTACGGCATAGCCACACGGAAAATTGCGGACATTTTATAACGAACTAGCCGGTTGACCGGTTTAAGAGCCTTGGTGGCCAGGGTCCATGCTTTTATGCTATGGATGCTGGCCACCAAGGCGTTTTTATGTTGCGGGTTAGTCCCTTAGTTTTTCCGCTCCGGCCTTGATTTCGTCGACAATGCCAGGATCAAGCAAGGTGGTGGTATCGCCCAGACTGGCGGTGTCGCCCTCGGCGATCTTCCGGAGAATGCGCCGCATGATTTTGCCTGATCGGGTCTTGGGTAGACCGGACACAAACTGAATCTTATCCGGCTTGGCGATGGCGCCGATGATGCGGCTCACGGTTTTATGAATGTCTTGCCGGGTGAGGTCTTCATCTAAATGATGTTGGCTGGCAATAACAAAGGCATATATTCCCTGGCCTTTAACCGCGTGGGGATACCCGACGACTGCCGATTCGATTACGTCACTGTGCATATTGATGGCGTTTTCTACTTCGGCGGTACCAATGCGGTGCCCGGAAACATTTAATACGTCATCTACGCGCCCGGTAATGCGGTAATAGCCGTTTTCGTCGCGTAAACAGCCGTCACCGGTGAAATAAAGGTTCTCATAGGCGGAGAAGTAGGTTTGGCGGCACCGCTCATGGTCGCCGTATGTGGTGCGGAGCATCCCTGGCCACGGGAATTTAATGCAAAGATTCCCGCTCACGCCATTTCCTTCGATCTCGTTGCCGTTTTCGTCCACCAGGATAGGCTGCACGCCGGGAAGGGGGAGCATGGCATAACCCGGGACTGTCGGCGTTACGCCGGCAATCGGCGAAATGAGGAAACCGCCTGTTTCGGTTTGCCACCAGGTGTCAACGATGGGCGCTTGGCCGCGGCCTATTTTTTCGTTGAACCAGTGCCAAGCCTCTTCGTTGATTGGCTCGCCGACCGAACCAAGTTTGGTAATACTGCTTAAGTCTTTGCCTTCGACAAATTGATCCCCTGCCGCCATCAAGGAGCGGATAGCCGTTGGCGCGGTGTACACAATATTGACGCTGTGTTTTTCGACGATATCCCACAGGCGGCCGGCGTCGGGCCAAGTGGGGATACCCTCGAACATCAACGAAGTAGCACCTTGCGAAAGCGGGCCGTATATAATGTATGAATGGCCTGTTATCCAGCCGATGTCTGCTGTACAGAAGTATACTTCGCCGGGTTGATATTGAAATGCATTGGCAAATGTGTACCCCGTGTAAACCATATAGCCCCCGCAGGTATGCACCACCCCCTTGGGTTTGCCTGTGGAGCCGGACGTATATAAAATGAACAGCATGTCTTCAGCGCTCATTTCTTCGGCAGGGCATGGTGGATTGCCTTGGGTTTCTACCTTTTTGATTTCATCTTCCCACCAGACGTCCCGACCTTTGATCATGGAAACCGCCGTACGGGTACGGGTGAGTACGATGACCCGTTCAACGGATTTGCATTGCACAAGCGCGTCGTCCACGATGCTTTTTAACTCGATGATCTTCGTTCCCCGGTATCCGCCGTCGGCCGTAATGACTAACCGGCAGTCTGCATCATTGATGCGGTCTGCGATGGATTGCGCTGAAAATCCGCCGAAGACGACGGAATGTATGGCTCCAATACGTGCACAGGCCAATACTGCGATGACCAGCTCTGGCACCATCGGAAGGTATATGCATACCCGATCACCTTTTTGAACACCGTTGTTTTTCAAGACATGGGCAAATTGTTCAACCTTGTCAAGCAATTGTTTATAGGTAAGGATGCGGTAGGCTTCATTGGGATCGTTGGGTTCCCAGATGATGGCTGGCTTATCGCCAAGCTTATAGATATGGCGATCGAGGCAATTTTCGGTGATATTGAGTCTCGCGCCTTCAAACCATTTGATTTTTGGCTCCTTGAAATTCCAGTCTAATACGTTGAACCATTTGCGCCGCCAATAAAAATTTTCGGCGATAGCCGCCCAGAACTCCTCGGGTTTTTCGACGCTGTAACGGTACACTTCTTGGTATTCTTCAAATGATTTGATTTGTAAATCCATGTTTAGTTTATCTTTTTATGTGTTATTTTGTTGGACAACACGTTGGCCTACTTTTGGTTTTTAACGTTGGCTAATTTACATACTTTTTGGAAAAAAGAGAATTTTCTGCCAAATGGCGCGTAATTACTTTATAAAGGTATTGGATCTTTTGCTATTTAGCAACGTGTTCATCGCGTGTTGTGCCGTGGCTCAGGGGAGCTTGTCTTACTTGTTGCTTTCCTTGCCGATGGATTACGCTGTCTTGGCTATACTGGGCTGTGCAACGCTGGCATTGTACAATTTCAGTATGATACTGGCAAGGCCCCAGTATCCCGAAACGTCGCCTTATCGGCGGGTACGTTGGATATTTCGCCATGAACGGTCGCTATGGGGATGGACGGCGGTGGCATTGGCCGTCGCTTTGCTATTGGGATTCCAGCTTCACCTGCCTTCGTTCCTGCTGTTGGGCGCGGTAGGGGCCATGGGACTGGCTTATAACGTACCGCTTATTCGCATGAAGGGCGAAAGGCGTTGGGTCGGCCTCAGGCAACTGACAGGAGTCAAGTTGTTTTACATCGGCGCAGTGTGGGCAATGAGCTGCGTGTTGTTACCGGTGGCCGAAGCTTATCACGATGGGTTCGCTATCGCTTGGACGCAGGTTGGACAGTTGGCCGCGTGGGTGTTTTTGTTTGTGGTGGCTATCACAATCCCGTTCGATGTGCGGGATATTTATCAGGACAGGTATTATGGGCTGAAAACGATTCCTGTATTGGTCGGCGAGCGAAAGGCGCTTGCGCTGTCGGCTATATTGCTGGTGATCCATATCGGTTGGGTATGGGCAAGCGGGCATGCATTGGACGTTCGTGCTGCCTTGTCCGTGACTTCATTGTTTTGCCTGCTTGCTATCCTGTTTCCACCGATGAAGAAGAATGAGTACTACTATTTCCTGGTGCTGGACGGGACGATGCTGCTTCAGTTTTTGGTGGTATGGGCTGCAAATTAATGGATGGTCGCTATCTCGTCCACACGGGTGTAGCAGCGCGGCGGAGTAGCGCGGCCCATCGTTTCATGCCCTTGGTATCATCAAGCGAGACATACGCGGTCAGGAATTCGACAACATCCAATTGCGTGTTAAACTTTTCTTTTTTTAGCCGGTTTAGGATCAATGCCGTGGTTCGGCGCAGAAAGACACGTACGATTTTGTCCAAATGGGAGACGGGTTGTGGAATGATCACCTTCCCCCGTGTACATGCGCAAATCACTGCTGACCAATAGATACAGAAAAATGCTTCGAAAATGGGGGAAGTACTGTTGACGAAATTTTTGTTGGCAGCGGGCTTCTTGGCCCTACGGAAGGCGGCATATTGCTGTGTAAAATAGCTGATCAATCCTTGCCTGATTTCTTCGGTATCTTCATGGCATTTGGCAAGCTGCTCTTTGAAGAAGGCAGAGCGTTGTCGGAAGTCCCGGGTCGTGTAGTGTATCAACGATTGTTGCTCGCGGTTAGGCGTTTCATCCATCAACTTCTTCAGGCTAATGGTGTTGAAAAAGGATAGCTGGTGTGAAAAGTAACGGTTTATTAGGTCATTCATGGCAATTAGACGCTATTGTTAATCAAACATACAAGTTTTAGTTGTTTTTTCTTAATTTTAACGTAAAAATCGTTAAAACTGTTAACCTGAAAACCAAGCGTTATGAGGGGTCAATTGTCCGTATATCCTGACGAAGAGACTG
Source organism: Parapedobacter sp. ISTM3 (assembly GCF_016533505.1). Taxonomy (NCBI): domain Bacteria; kingdom Pseudomonadati; phylum Bacteroidota; class Sphingobacteriia; order Sphingobacteriales; family Sphingobacteriaceae; genus Parapedobacter; species Parapedobacter sp. ISTM3. The sequence continues at coordinate 49,805 of NZ_JAENGN010000020.1, forward strand.
ATCGGTTGATTGTCAGCTTGTTGTGGTGTATTCCGCAATTCATAGCCGAAATGAAAGACACGTCGTTGCTCAGAAAAGTGTATTTTACCATGCGCATCCACGAGCATCATTTGGGGTATGTCTGGTATCGGTTCCAGCGTTACTTTTCGTATCGGGCTTCTGCCGCGAGCGGGTTACCCCCTCATGACGGTACTCCGTATTCCAAGTCCGAGTACATCCGGGTCTATCAACAGCCTTCGCAGTTTGACCTTGATCGGGCGTCTTTAGCGGGGATGATTTGTGCGATGAGCGAAATTTTTGCCAGTGTGTGCACGGTTTATCATATCAATACCAGACGTTACCATTATTTTGGCGAACCCCATACCGTAAGCAAACGGCTGTTGCAGGTAGCTCAAGACAACCTGCCTTTTCCCGGTACAGATGCCGAAAGCGATGCGGTGCATGAGGATATGGATACCCTGTTTGAAGATTGGGAAAGCGTTCTCTTGCGTCCGTTCATGGTGTTTATATTCCGCTACCTCCGGGATGAAGGATACAATTGGCAATACCGTTCGGACTATCTTGCTGCTTCGAAAAGAATCGAATCGGGCGCATTCGGTCACCGGAGTGGTCGCAGCGAAGACGACGAACAAGAGGAACCGGACGGCTATGAGCTGCAGCCCGTTGAACCGGAAGATCTGGCTCCGGGCGCCGACCAATACAAACAACATGGTCTCTCAGACATTTCTTTTGAATCCAGCTATATCGAGTTCGTACAGGAAGATCCCGAACCGTCGGTCAGTGCTTATATTGAGGTGTACGGTGTAGAGCCAGACGGGTATCCGCCGCGTATGGACGAATACTAAACGGCCGAGAGATAGTTGATGATTTTTTCGGACAATACATCGGCTATCTTGAAATAACTCTCTACGCTCCAGCCAGCGACATGCGGGCTCAACACCACTTTTTCATGTCCAGTCAACGGGATAAACCACGGTTGCTTGGCCAGATCAGGAAATTTCTCCACGGGTAATACGTCGAATGCAGCGCCGAGTATCCGCCCCTCGTCGAGTGCCTTGAGGATAGCGGGGATGTGAACAATTTCGCCGCGGGCGCCGTTGAGGAAGAAAATGGGTTTGCGAAAATGGAACAGGTATTCATCATCTATCATGCTACGCGTCTCCCGGGTGAGCGGGATGTGGAGGCTAAGGACATCAGCCCGCTTGACCACTTCTTCCATGCTGACCTCGGTGGCGTAGGCATCGCTGAAACCTGTTTTGTATTTGTCATAGGCAATGACCGTGACGTCAAAGCCGGACAGCTTGCGCGCCATAGCCTGCCCGTTGTTGCCGTAGCCAATAAGTGCTACCGTGCGGCCACCCAGCTCCAGCCCGCGGTTTTCTTCGCGTCGCCATAGTCCTTGCCTAACTTCCAGGTTTGCCCGGTTGAGGTTATTCATCAACGCCAGCAGCATGCCTACCATGTGCTCGCCCACCGCATCGCGGTTGCCCTCCGGTGCATTAAGCAGCGTTATCCCTTTTTTCTGCGCATACGCATCGTCTATATTGTCCATACCGGCGCCGCCGCGGGCTATAAACCTTAGTTGCGGAGCGGCGTCCATAAACGCGGCGTCGACCTTGAACTTGGATCGGATGACCAGCCCTGTGTATTGGGCAATAATCTGTAGGGCTTCTTCTTTTCCGATATCGGGCTGGTATTCAAACCCAATGCCGGATGCCTGCAACTTGGAAATGAAAATAGGGTGGATGTCATCCACGATAAGGACTTTGGTAGGGGTATTTGTCATATTCGTTGAGCAATATCTTGAGTTAGTTGAACAAAATCTGCTACGGTTAATCGTTCTGCACGGAGATCATACACGGGGTTGTCACCCATTTGATCTTTGGGAATGACGGTAGCCAGCGCATTCCGCAACGTTTTACGTCGTTGGTTGAAGGCAGCCTTCACCACCCGCCAAAACAGCGTCTCATCACAATCGAGGTACTCCATCGCATTGCGGGTAAGCCGGATGACCCCTGAAAGCACTTTCGGCGGTGGGTTGAAAGCGCCTGCCTTAACGGTAAATAAGTATTCTACATCGTAATAGGCTTGGATGAATACGCTCAATATCCCGTAAGCTTTGCTGCCCGGCTGGGCGACACAGCGTTCGGCTACCTCTTTTTGAAACATACCGACCACCTCTATCACGCGCTGGCGTTCCTCCAGTATTTTGAACAGGATCTGGGAGGAGATGTTATACGGGAAATTGCCGATGACAGCCAACTTGCCGGTGAAGTGCGATGCAAAATCCAGCTGTAAAAAATCGCCGTGGATGAGCTTGTCGCCCACCTGAGGGTATTTGGTTTGCAGGAATTGAATGGATTCGCCATCCACATCAATGAACCAGGTTTGGTAGCGGTCTGCCTGCAAGAGAAAATCCGACAGGATACCCATGCCCGGGCCCACTTCCAGCACGATTTGATACCCCAACTGAGGCCTTAGCGCACCGACGATTTTGGCGGCGGTATTCTTATCGGTAAGAAAATGCTGGCCAAGGTGCTTTTTGGCGCGGACACTGCTCATGGACGAAATGGATTTTGGGCAAAGATAGTTTTTTTGTTGTTTTGTTTTTGGAATAATAGGCAGGCGATAGGCGATAAGCATGAGGCTTTAGGGTGGCAGACCTTCGGGGCCATAGGCCAAGATGTTTTACGCAAATAGGTGGCTGCTTACAGTGAATCAAATCATGAAAGAAATAGCCAAAATACTTATATTCGGTGGTGGGCTGCTCCTCGTCTTGGGGGTTGTTGTCTATTTTCTGGGTGACAAGCTGAAATGGTTTGGCAACTTACCCGGGGATATCCGGATAGAAAGGCCGGGGTTTAGCTTCTATATGCCCATCACCAGCATGGTGCTCTTAAGTGTCGTATTCAGTGCCGTGATTTGGTTGGTACGCAAATTGTTTTGAGTGCATCCGTTAAAATTCATACTTTTGGTAGCCAAAGCAAAACGAATGCGGATATGAGCGACAAATTGAAAATAGGAATTTCCATCGGTGATGTAAACGGTATTGGGTTAGAGGTGATTATTAAAACATTGCTGGATAACCGGATTCTGGAGTATTTTACGCCGATTGTCTATGGGAATACCAAAGTTGCTTCATTTCATCGCAAGGCGCTGGGTATTAATGATTTCAGTTTCAATGTCATCCGCGATCCTGAACAAGCTCATGGCAAACGTCCAAATATCATCAATTGCTGGCAGGAGGAAGTTAAGATCAGTTTGGGCGAAGAAAATGAGATTGGCGGCAAGTACGCATTTCTTTCATTGAAGCACGCCGTAGATGATCTGTTGGCAGGCAAGGTTGACGCGCTGGTAACCGCTCCGATCAATAAACATAATATCCAGCAGGATGAATTTGATTTCCCTGGGCATACCGAATACCTCCAATCGCGGACAGCCAGCGGAGATGTTTTGATGTTTATGATTAGCGATAATCTGCGCGTAGGCGTGGTCACGGGACATATTCCCGTGAAAGATATCGCGCCCAAATTGTCGATTGAGACGATCGTCTCGAAGCTGGCGCTAATGGACGCGAGCCTAAAACAGGACTTTTGGATTCAAAAACCTAAAATAGCGGTGTTGGGATTAAATCCCCACGCGGGAGATAAGGGGCTCATCGGTTTGGAAGACGAGACGATTGTCACCCCGGCGATTGAGCAAGCCAGGGCGGCAGGCATTTTTTGTTTCGGCCCATATCCAGCCGACGGCTTCTTCGCATCGGATACCTATACGAAATTCGATGCCGTGCTGGCTATGTACCATGATCAGGGGCTTATCCCCTTTAAGCATATTGCTTCGCGGAGCGGCGTAAACTATACGGCTGGCTTGCCTGTAGTCCGTACGTCTCCGGACCATGGTACCGGATATGATATCGCAGGGAAGAACGTGGCCACTGAAACGTCTTTCCGTGAGGCGATTTTTGCCGCTATCCATATCGTAGAACGCAGGCGTGAGCAAGAGGCGTTAATGTCAAACCCGTTGGTGACCAGGCGATTGGCCCGTGATAGGGACTAATCAGGCTTGACTGATGGCCGATTACCCAATCGAATGTGTATTTTTGCCGCCGCACACGATTTGGCGATGCCGAGTACAACCATGAAAAATTTTTTGCAACATCCTATATTTTCCGTACTGCGGGACATCGCCGAGGCCTCCCGTACGGATTGTTATGTCGTTGGCGGCTATGTGCGAGATAAAATCATGGGCCGTGATTTCAAAAACGATATCGATATTGTGGTGATAGGGAGTGGTATCGATTTTGCAAAACAGGTGGGTAGCCGGTTAAACACGAAAGTGACTGTCTATAAAAACTTTGGGACGGCCATGTTGACCTACGGGTCGCTCCAGATCGAGTTTGTTGGGGCCAGAAAAGAATCGTATCGGACGGACTCGCGTAAACCTATTGTCGAAAACGGCAGCCTGCAAGATGATCAAAACCGACGGGATTTTACCATCAATGCCATGGCGCTTTCCTTGAATAAGCATAATTTTGGAGAGCTGTTGGACCCATTTAATGGGCTTGCTGACATTGAGCACCGCATTATCCGGACGCCACTAAACCCCCGGGAGACATTTTCTGACGACCCCTTACGCATGATGCGGGCAATACGGTTCGCTACACAGCTGAATTTCAAAATCGATATCCAGGCGATCCGGGCGATACGCGACAATACCCAACGGATAGCAATCATCTCCCGGGAACGCATCATTGATGAGCTGAATAAGATTATCTTGGCACCCAAACCTTCCATCGGTTTTAGGTACTTGTTCGATACGGGGCTGCTACATCTTGTCTTTCCGGCTATGGCCGATCTTCATGGTGTGGAGGTCATCGACGGCAAGGGCCATAAAGATAATTTTTACCACACGTTGGAAGTGCTGGACAATGTGGCCGAGCGAAGTGATGACTTGTGGCTCCGCTGGGCGGCCATTATGCATGATATCGCCAAACCCGCAACCAAGCGTTTCGATAAGCGGCATGGCTGGACATTCCATGGCCACGAAGATAAAGGGGCGAGGATGGTGCCCAAATTGTTTGCGGAGCTTCGGTTGCCGCTCAATGATAAAATGAAATTCGTGCAAAAGTTGGTGCTGTTGCATCTCCGGCCAATCGTATTGGCTCAGGATATCGTGACCGATTCAGCGGTAAGGCGGCTGTTGTTTGAGGCGGGTGACGATATTGATAGCCTCATGATGCTTTGCCATGCTGACGTGACCACTAAGAATGAGTATAAAAAGAAAAAATACCGGCAAAATTTCGAGCTGGTCAAGCAAAAACTAAAAGATGTAGAGGAACGGGACCAAATCCGGAATTGGCAACCCCCGGTATCTGGTGAAGATATCATGGCGGCATTTGGCTTGAAGCCCGGCAGGGAGGTGGGCATTATAAAAAATGCGATTCGTGAAGCGATATTGGAGGGCGAAATCCCTAACGACCGGGAGAAAGCCTACCAGTTTATGCTCGAAAAAGGGAAAGAACTGGGGTTAAAATAGCGGGTTTTAACGTTTTCCAATCGCTCGACTTTCCAATTTTCGACCGCTCCAACTTTCCAAGTTCCGACTTATTTTCTGATATTCGCAAAAAATCGCATTAACTAACTTATACAAAAGGCGCGTCATGGCTATCTACCGGTTTAGGATTTCATTTGAGGACTATGATGATGTGATTCGAGAGATTGATGTGTTGCCTAAGCAAACGTTCTTAGATTTACACCAAGCTATTCACACAGCTTTGGGCTATAACCCTGAAGCATCCTCATCCTTTTATGTGAGTAATGATCATTGGAAGAAGGGAGATGAAATCGCTTACTTACCCGACGAACGGAAAAAGGAGCGGGGCGTGGCATTGATGGAGGAATCGAAGCTGAATAAATTCATTGATGACCCGCACCAAAAATTCTATTACGTATATAACTTCGAGCACCCGCTTGACTTTCATGTGCAGCTTATCAAAATTTTGAAGGAAGAAGCGGGCAAAGAATATCCAGCATTGTTTAAAAGTGTTGGTCAGGCCCCTAAGCTACCGGGGGTACCGGTGGTGCCTGTGGCTACAGAGCCCACGTCTAAAAAAGCTGGCGAAGAATATGATTTTCTTCAGGAGACCGAATACGGTATTAATGAGGAAGAGGACTTAGACATGCTGGATGAAGAAGAACAGGAGGGAGAGAGCAAGGAAGAGAACGGTGGCTATGAAGAGGATTATTAGCGAGTCACGTGGCAAAAACCTTGGTGTGCATTGTGGGGCCGACCGCCATCGGCAAAACGGCCGTCGGGATCCGGTTGGCACAACATTTTCATACGGTTATCCTGTCTGCTGATTCCCGGCAGTTTTATCGCGAGTTGTCCATCGGGACGGCAAAGCCTTCGGTTGAGGAATTGGCCGCTATACCCCACTACTTCATTGATTCCCATAGCGTCTTGGATGATTATTCGGCTGGTGATTTCGAGCGTGATGCCTTGAAATGCTTGGCAGAGCTGTTTTCTCGACTGGATATCGTCCTATTGGTGGGGGGATCGGGATTGTTTGTCGATGCGGTATGCCGTGGACTTGACGATCTACCTAAGGCGCTTCCTGGTGTACGTGAACAGCTGAATAGCCTGTATGAGCAGGGCGGCCTTGAATCACTCCAAATGCGACTGAAACAAGTCGATCCGGTGTATTATGAGCAGGTGGATATCAACAATCCGCAACGGGTGATCCGCGCGCTTGAGGTGTATGAAAGTACGGGCAAACCTTTTTCGCATTTTCGGCGTCGGGCAGCAGCCGCGCGTCCTTTCAATGTGCTAAAAATTGGACTTGATACCGATAGGCTACACTTGTACGAGCGTATCAACAATCGCGTGGATGCGATGGTGGAGGCCGGTTTGCTGGGCGAAGTGAGCGCGTTGCTGCCGTTTCGGCATCGCCCCCCGTTGCTGACCGTGGGCTATGCCGAACTGTTTGACTACCTGGATGGCCGGTACACCTGGCAGCAGGCGATAGCTAAAATCAAGCAGAATACGCGGAGGTACGCCAAGCGCCAACTGACCTGGTTTAAGAAAGATCCAACAACTGTTTGGTTTGCACCGGAAGCGATTGATCAAATGGTATCCCACATAGTCAAGCATGTTGACCATGTGGATAAGCCATGAAGTTAATCAATTTTAATCCACAATAAGGTTCCAGCCGAATTCATCGTCGATGCGGCCGTAACGTAGATCATTAAGGTACTGTAGGACTTTGTTTGAAAACACTCGTTTTGCGGGATCAGGTAAGGTGTAGATCCGTCCTTCATAACCAATCTCGGTGATGGGCGTGAGTGTCGCTGCAGTACCAGCGGCGAACGCTTCTGTGACGCTGCCATCTTCAATACCATCGATCAATTCTTTTACGGATACCTTGCGTTCTTCCGCTTGATAACCCCAATGGCGGGCGATTTCAATGATAGTCCGGCGGGTAATGCCATGCAATATGGTGTCTGAGGAGGGCGTGATGATGGTATCCCCTACACGGAACAGCAGGTTGGCTGTGCCGGCCTCTTCTACATACTTGTGTTCGTTGGCATCGGTCCAAATCAATTGGTCGAAACCTTCTTGCTGTGCCAGCCGCGTCGGATGGAGTGAGAGCGCGTAGTTGCCGGCGTTTTTGGAAAAGCCGACGCCGCCTTCCGCAGCACGCGTAAAGTGGGTTTCCACTTTGAGCCGCAGTGATTTGTGATAGTACGCGCCGACGGGGCTCGTGATGACGATGAATTTATACGAGTCAGACGGATGTACACCTAACGCGGGTTCCGTACCGAACATGAACGGACGGATATACAGCGATGAACCCTCAGCACCCGGCACCCAGTCGCGATCTAAATCGATCAGCGTCTTAAGCCCGCCGATGAAAATATCTTCGGGTACTTCCGGCATTTCCAGCCGTAAGGCCGACTTATTGAACCGTTCGAGGTTTTTATGCGGCCGGAAAAGGCTCACCGTGCCATTGGCAAACCTGTAGGCTTTCATGCCTTCAAAAATCGCCTGGCCATAGTGCAGGGCAGAGGTAGCGGGGCTCAAAGACAGGTTGCCATAGGGTACAATGCTCACGTCTGTCCAATGCCCGTCCACATAATCGGCCACCAGCATGTGGTCGGAAAATGTTTGACCAAATTTCAGGTTGTTGAAATCGACTTGCGGGAGTTTCGACTGCCGTGTTTGCTCCACGCGGATTGCTGTTGTTGCTGCCTCGTTCATAACTGTAATTGCTTGGCACGCAAGTTAGCAAAAAAAGCGGATTGGAAGAAATCCTTTCTTCCAATCCGTCGCGGTTTACGCTGTTTGATCGACGACGTCGGCCTCAGGGGCGTTGCGCTTGACGGATTCGATTCCTTTGTCGCGTCCGGAAGCACTTTCATACAGTTCACTTGAGCCGATGACCTGCCCATTAGAAGCTTTCAGGTTGAAGAACAACTTACCGTTTTTGGCTTCTTTCCGTTCATAACGGCCATCATTTGCAGCGTTTTTCTTGACGGATTCGATGCCGTTGACGCAGGCGGCCTTGGTGGTGTAGCCCTCGCTTGCCAAGATGATCTCCCCGTTGCCAGCTTTCAAGTTAAACTGAAACTCGCCGTTCTTGCGTGTGGTGATAACAAATTTTCCCATGGTTACCGATTTTGATGTGAAAAGACAAAATGATTGTCTCGACTAATATAGAAACCATCGGGAAAATATCAAATATTCATTTCAACCACGCGCGGGTGAACAACTGTTGCTTTTGTCAGGGCTTTTTCAATGCTTCCTGAAGTTCTTGTATGGCCCTTTCCAATTGGGGGTCGTTGTCCTCCAGTCTATCCATGAAGGTGTTTTCGACATGGATGTCTGGGGATACGCCCGTCAACTCCAGGTTGTCACCGTCAAGCGTATAACAGCCCCATGCCGGCACGCGGTACATCGATCCATCGACGAGCCCCTTGGCCGAGGTGAAAATAATCCACCGGTAGGTCTCGGTGCCTATAACAGTACCCAGCTTAAGTGCTTTGAACCCCGCGGCCGTCATCTCCGCATCGCTCAATGACTGTTCGTTAATGAGCAATACGATCGGTTTGCCAGCGGGGGCAAAATTGCTTTGCGGCGAACGTTTGCCTCCTCGGTATTGCCATTGTAAATAGGGGCGCTGGGAAAGGAAGCGCAGTACCTCATCATGGACATTACCGCCGGTATTGTAACGGAGGTCAAGGATGATCGCGTCTTTGTTGTTTTCCTGTTCGACCATATCCAATAGGAACCGCTCAAGCTCGCCGCTCCCCATGTTTTTCATATAAGAATAAGCGATGCGGTTATTGCCCAAGGAATCCACCCTCCGGCGGTTGCTTCTTATCCATTCGTCGTACAATTGGTCGCGCAATGCCGCACTGCTCTGCGGCCGTACCTTGGCCGTGATTTCCTTCCCTCCACGACTGAATGTCAGCACCATCTCGTTGGCCAATGATGGACGGGTGAAGTAGTAATCGCGGTCGGCCTTGCTGTCTATACGCTGGCCATCAACCGCTACCAACACGTCTCCGGGCTGTATATCCACGTCCTTTCTCGAAGCGTTGCTATTTGTGACGATGTGGTGCACGCGGTAAGGATTGTCTCTGTCGAAGATGATGCCGGTTTCGTTGGTTGCGTAGGTAAGGTTTTTGCGCTCCTCGGGACCACCGGAGCTGAAGCCAAGGTGCGACGAGTTGAGTTCGCCGAGCATGTCATTGAGCAAGATACGGAGGTCAGCTCGGCTATTCAGGTAGGGGAGATAGGTGGCGTAGCGTTTTTTGATCGCCGCCCAGTCGACCCCGTGGAAATTGCTGTCGTAGAAGTTTTCCTCGATGCCGGCCCAGGTTTCGTAAAACAGCTGCCTAAATTCCTTTTCAAGGTTTCGCTGGAATTTGAATCCGATGTCTAACTTGTCCAGCTTGTTGCCGTCGATATTATATTTCTGTATGGCTCCCCGGGAGAGCGCATAAAACTTCCCGTCTGCTTCGACCAGGTTGCCGGCGCCGCCGTCGACTACTTTTTCGGTTTTGTTTTCCTCAAACGGTTGAATGACGGTTCGGAACAATGCGCTGCGGCCGCCCTCATGGTTGGAATAATAAAAGATGTAGGTTTTTTCGCCTTTCTTGAAAATGGATGTTCCGCCTTGAGTACCAAATGTCGGGCCGATGAGGGTAATTCGATCGAGTAAACCCTGCGTATTGATGACAATCGGCTCGGCGGCCTTTTTATCGTTTTTGGTGGAATCTTTTTTATTGTCTTCGTTCTTTTCTTCGAAAAGCGCGTCGAACTTATCCATGCGGTAAGGCTCATCGACATTGTCCAGGGCCATCCGATAGATGCTGGCATCACGCATGCCCGTTGGATAGGATGGTTTGGTACGGTTGCTGGCAAAATAGATGTATTTTCCGTCCGGCGACCATACCGGCGACGCCTCGGAGACACCGGTGTTGGTCAGGTTGATGGTTTGCTTACTGGCGAGGTGGTGCACAAAGATGTCTTGTTCAAAATTGCGGTAAGCCGTGAACAGTACGTACGCTCCATCGGGCGAAAACGAAGGTTTGGAGTTTTGGAAGGCCCAGATTTCATCGTTCACGACCGTGTTACTTTTCAGTGTTTTAAGATCAAGGATACGCACTTCGTCCCGGCCACTGAGGTAAACACCTTGTGTACGGTCATTGTTGAGGGTGATATCCCGGTTGTTGCGTAGGTCTGTCGTATGCTGCTTGGGTGCCCCCGTACCGTCGGCGGAAGTGGTGAACCAGTTGAGGTAACCATCGGCCGTCTGGTTGAAGAGGAGCGTTTTGTTGTCGGCAAGCCATTTGACCTCCATGATGCGTTCGCCCGACGATGGCATTTGGCGGATGAATTTGCCATCGATATCGCTCACGAACAGCTCACCGCGGGAAACGAACGCCAATTTTTTGCCGTCCGGCGAAACATCGAAGTAGCTGATGTTGTCTTTCGCATCAAACTCCTGTGACTTGCCCAGCACCATGTTGCGATTCAGGGAGATGGGGGGCTGCACGGTTTTTTTGCTCGCTACATCGTATACAAACAATTGGTAGTCCTTTTCGAACACCACCTTTTCGCCGTTTGCAGCGACGGCCGGTCGTTTAATGGATGTATTGAAGCGGGTGAGGGGCGTTTTCTGGCCGTTGACAAACGTATATAGGTTGTATTCGCCGTTGGCTTCATCCGAAGCGAAATAAATGTTGCCCTGGTTGTCCACGGTCGTCCAGAAGTCTTTGCCTTCGTAATCGGTGTATCGCTTGAACGCGCGAGTGCCTGGATGGTACGACAGGATGTCGGGGTTGAATGCCCCTTTATACCGCTTACGGTTTGCCGCGGAGTAGCTCTCCCAAGTGTTGTTAAAGAGCAGTTCGCCCGATGGTGTTTCCACGACGCCGTGGATGGTGTTGAAATAATGGGGAAACAAGCGTTTGGCGGTGCCTCCGCTTACATCAACCGTGTAGCTGCTAAAGCGATTGTACCGGCCCGAGGTAAAATAGATGGTCCGGCTGTCCCAGCCCCAGCTGTCGACTTCGTCGGCAGCATCGTGGAACGTAAGCTGCCGGATATCTCCGCCCTCAAGTGGCATCACATACACATCAAAATTTCCGAATTGATTGGAGGAAAAGGCCAGCCATTGGCCATCCGGCGATATACGGGGTGCCATTTCATCACCCGGCATCGCTGTAAGACGCAATGCTTGTCCACCAGCTGTTGGAACTTTCCAGAGATCGCCCTCATAGCTGAAAACCAGGGTTTTCCCATCGGGGCTTAAGGTGGGGTGTGAAAGGAACGTGGCAGCAGTTTGTGATGAAGCTGGCATAGGAAACCACAATGCTGCCGCAAAGAGGCAGGAACAGAAGGTATTCATTTCGTGCGTATTTAGTTGTATTGCCGGGCAATATAGCAAAAAAGCCGTAAACGGCATTAATTTACCCAAGCCCGGGATGTGCCTATCATTTTGTCGTAAATACCCCTCCATATTGGCGCATGATGCCAATGTCAGCTGTTGCGGAGCTTCGTAACTTTGTAACGTAATGTATTCGGCCCCAGTCCGGCCGGTTTTTAAACATCAAAAAAATGTATAGATGGAAAAGATGCAATTTAAGACCGTTATCAGCGCACCTGTAGCTGAAGTGTACAGCAAGATGATTGGCAAGGAAACCTTCAAACAGTGGACAGCAGTATTCAACCCAACGTCTGACTTCGAAGGTGGTGGCGTTGAGGGAAATTGGGAAAAAGGATCGAAAATCCTATTTGTCGGAACCAACGCGGAAGGTAAGCGGGAGGGGATGGTAGGCTATATCAGGGAAAATACCCCAAATCGATATGTATCCATCGAATACGCGGGTATCTTAGATGACGATGAGGAAGTTACTGAAGGTCCGATTGCTGAGGCTTGGCAGGGCTTCGAGAATTACACATTTGAGTATCAAGACGGATCCACCATCGTAACCGTTGATATCGATGTAAATGACGAGATGGTCGATTATTTCCGGAAAACGTATCCCAAGGCGCTGGATAAACTGAAAGAAATTTGTGAAGCATAACGGATGAGACACTTGAAAACCTGTCCGAACGGACATCGGTATCACAAAATCAGTGATTGCCCCGTATGCCCCGTTTGTGAAGCTAAAAGGGCGCCTTCGACGGGTTTCACGTCTCTATTGAGTGCACCTGCTCGTCGGGCACTTGAACATGCGGGCATCGACTCGCTGGCGAAGTTAGCGTCTTACAGCGAAAAGGATATTTTAGCTTTGCACGGTATGGGGAAAGCTTCCATGCCGTTGCTTCGCAAGGCATTGGCGGAAGCCGGGCTAGCCTTTAAGTCATGAGCGCATCAACCGCTGAAATCCAGCCAGCGCCTATCTTCCTTGGTTTCCGCGATGGCCGCTTCCCGGGCTTGGATAGTCGCTTCATCCGGATAAACCCGTTTCCCCGCGCGGTCGACGAATAGCTCCTCGCCGTTTAGTTTGACCTTGGCCATGCCGTGGATAAAGATGTCCCCGTCATCGTAGATGATGGGAATGCAAACCTGATAGGCTGAATCCAGGTATCCGATTTTTCCGTCATTGACCACCCAGGCCATCCCATCGGCTTTAAAAGGGCCTATCCGGTCGTAGATGGGTGGACACAGCTCCCGGAAGAGGTAGTCCACAACACCGGTTTTTCCGTTTTTCCGTACGGTGGCGCGGTTGGCATGGAAGGCAGATACCCTGTCGTATTGCCGGTCATGGAGCAGGTACCCATGCCGGTCGAATATCCGCGCGCCGAGGCTGTCGGTTGCGATGATGCGGTTGTTCGCATAGTCGATGTCCACTGCATCGTAGTCGAGCGGTATGACGACGCGCCCTGCGGTGTCCAGCACGCCGCGCCGGCCATTGCGTATGGCCACGGTGACCGGATAACGGAAATAGGAAAGCTTTTCGTAATGCAACGGCAGGATTTCGCGGCCGAGCCGGTCCACAAACCCCTCGCCGGTATCGCTGACTACCCGGGCACGGTTGTGGTGAAACGTTTCGACCGTCCGGTAACGCAATGGGATCACAACGGCCATGGAAGTGTCGATCAGTCCCGACAGTTGATCCCGGGTGGCGTGAAAAAGGTCATCAGGCATATACGATGATCGGTACATGTTATCATACGGATAATCCGTGATCTTCCCTGTGCGGCGGTCGACCAGCAGCGCCCGCTTCGGCCGGTCGGTATACCAGTATCGGGCATTAAAAATCTTGGGAGGTTGAAAGCCCAGGCTGTCGATGATTTCGCCCGCGGTGTTGATGGTGTGGTAGGACGGTATGTCGTAAGGGGACTTCGTTACCCAGCCGATGCCATATGTGTTGAAGGCGCTGCCGCCGGTATACATCAACGGAATACGTACCGCTCCCATTGTGTCTACGTAGCCAATGCGACCGGATTGATCCACCACCAAGGCGCGATTGCAAGTAAACGGAAGGGCAGATGGGTAGTCGGTTAAGGCAACAGTATGCCCAGACCGGTCGATGAGCGCGGTCATCCCGCCTTTCCGTACCCAGGCCCGGTTGCTGCTGAACCGCATCCGCGCATAATGCCGGTTGTCAAAGGCATCGAATTGGAAGGGAATCGCCAATCGGCCGGCGGTATCGATGTATCCCCATTTGCCATCTTTTTTAACGGCTGCGAGTCCTTCGCTGAATGTGCCGGCATCTTCAAATGCCAGTTCATATAACAGGTGGCCGGCGGAGTCTGCGTATACATAATGGTTGTTGTTTTGGTGGCAGAGGTATATCCCTTCACCGGCGTCATAAATGGCGTCAAAGACGACGGGTAAAATCAACCGCCGCTGATTTAGATGGAATAGGCCCACCTTTCCCGAATGGTTCTCGATGGAATAATTCCCGTCGTCCCGGAGCTGAACCCGGCGGTATCGCGCATTGACAAGCAGCCGCCCGTTTGCGTCGGCCAGTCCAACGCCATCCTTTCCCGTGAGGCGATAGTCCCCTCCGGCAAGCGGTTCAATGGCGGTATACACCAATGGCAGCACCTCCACGCCATGGGTATCGATCAGCCCGAAATGTCCGTTTTTCCGCACCCTGGCCAGCCCATTTCGGAATGGCGTGGCATCCTCGTATTCCAACCGGGTTATCCGGTTGCCTGTGCTATCGATGAAACCATAGTGCAGCCCATCGGCCACTACGGCGCGGCCTTCCTGAAACGGCAGCGCGTAGTCATACCGGGGGCGGACAACCCACTTCCGCCTTGCATCCAGGTAGCCATACTTACCGCGGATTTTTACCGGGGCTACCCCATCGGAAAAATGGCCGGCCCGTTGATACTTGAGCCGTCCCCAACGTCCCCCCGTTGACGTAATGAACCCGGCGCGGCCGCCGCGCTGCACCACGGCAAAGCCGTCATGGAAATCGTCTCCCCAATCAAACCGTGGTGTGATGAACCGTTTTGACGATGTGTGGATATAACCCCAGCGCGTGTCCTGACGGATGCGCTGCCAACCGCAGGAGCGATCGCCGATATAGTCCAATGTGGCGGGTTGGATTTCTATAGCGGTAGCCAGCCGTTTTGTGGTGCATGACGACCATAGGACAGCTGCCAGGCCGATTAACGGAAGTATGGAGGAGTTGCTTGTCATCGTTTTCAAAATTAAGCGGCGAAGCTCGGCAGATAAATCCATGTTTTCAGGGATTTTTTCATTTGAACACGGTAACGACCTTTGTCTAAGTACCAATAATGAAAAATCATGCAACAGCTATGGAAACAAAGCCGCAAGATCACGCTGCTCCTTATCGTGGCAGCGCTGGGTGTCGGCGGATGTTCAAAAGACGACGATGAAGGAATTGAACCGGACATCAACCCCACCAACAGCCTCGTATATAAGGGGCACACCTACCGCCTTAACGACGCTGGCTATAGCGACTACGGTTTCGATGGGTCGCATTACAACCAGGAATTTTACTTGTTTCAATTTGCCGAGGATGACGACGACTATGTACCGGTACACCTGTTTTTAGACCTGTACTCGGCAAGTGAGCAAACGTTCCAGCAGGGCATTTTTAGTTTCGCCGACTACGAGGCAGAAGATGTAACGGGTAAACATTATTTCGACGACGGATACCTTATCTTGAACATGCGGATAAGCAGTGAGGATGCCGATGAAATCGCCTTCATTTCAGGGGGCACCGTCAAAGTGGCCGGGAGTGGAGACAACTATAAGATTGAATTCGACCTGATGATGAACAATGGCGAGTCCGTGAAGGGCAGCTATGGCGGCACCTTTGAGCGTGTGGCACCCCACGCTGCGCAATCGGGAGTGCGGGGCAAAGTCAGCCAATGGATGCAAAAAGCGGGACCGGTCAGTAGATTGTTTAACTAATTATAATTACACCATGAATCGCATAGCTATTATCACACTATTTGCCGTGTTGCTGCTGTTCCAGCGCCACGTGGTCGCGCAGGATAGTGAAGAAGACGATACACCTATCGCTTTCGAGCTGCCCGCCCCAGCGCCGGATAAGGCATTGGTGATTTTTACGCGCCCGCCATTTGAAGCGCCGGTTATCCAGTTTCAGTATTACGACGGCGGCCAATACCTCGGTAAAATCGGGCCGGGCAGTTACCTGGTCTATGAATGCGATCCCGGCAGCCACGTCCTTTGGGGTAAATCCGAAAACATGAGTTTTATCGACGCAGACCTGGAAGCGGGCCGGGTATACCTGGTCAACACGCGGGTCACGTCAGGGCTGACCCGCGCCCGCGTCGATCTGGTTCCGTATGATCCCACGCAGAAGAATGCCGAAAGGCTTAAAAACCGGTTGTTGAGACGGATCAGCACACGTGAGGAAATCCGGGTGCAAGCCGGGGCATTGGATGCGTCTGACCATGCAAAGCAGGCGGCGCGTGGTCTGGAACGGTATGAGCAGCTGAAAGCAAAGGAAACCGGACTCGAAACAATGGGCGCGGATATGTACGTGCAGTAACTATACTAACAAATAACGCACATGTTGCGAAGCGCGATGATCAAGATCACATGAAAGGCGATGACCAGTACCGACAGCACGATGCATACCATGCCGCCGACCGTTCGTTTCGTAGCGACACCGATTCCACCGAGGATGGCTGCGATGGCTGCCGCTTGGACGGCCAACGAAATACCAATATCCGGATGGACGTTAATGAACGTCCACGAAAGCGTCGAAAGAACGGCCAATGCCAGGAACAACCACGACCAGGTAGTAAGTACTTGCTTTTTTTTCGATGGATAAGCATTGCTCATAACAGTGATATTAAAAACCTATTTTCATATTATGGAAGGCGGCAATGTTTACTTCCAGCGATACGCGGTGCTGCCCGATATGAGCGAACTGCTGTGGATTACCGTACAGGTGACGGGCGTAATACAAACGGATTACCGAACCGGCCGTAAAACCGGCCTTCGGCGAAAATCGCCAAGTACCTTGTGAGAAATCGGTATGCCATCCCGCATCAATTCCGCCACCGAAGGTCAGCGCATCCATAATGTCGAACCCGATATCAGCGTTCACCTTAGGGACTAATATCAACTGATTAGCGAAAACAGCTTCGGAACCAAGCGAAATATCGAAGAAATGCGTCAGCTGATGACCAAAGAGGAGGTTGTATGCGCCGAAACCAAGGTCTACGCCCACGGCTTTCTGATACGATACGCCCAGCCTATTGAGGGGCATAAAGCCGGTTGCACGTTGCGCTCGAACGGGGGAGATGCCGACACAGACGATTAAGGCACCTATAAACAGCGTGTGAAAAAAGCTGGATTTCATCGGGATATTTTCTTTCATCGTCGTGGCAATCACTTATTTCAAAACTACCAACGATACAATGGCCAGGCAATAGCCGAAATCCGTGATTTTTTCGGTAGATGAACCTGTCGCCGCATGTCCATGGTACCGTTAAATGATATATCATGTGCCGGTCTCATCAGTTAAGTTTTGCCAGTCGCGGATGTCATCCAGCTTGATTTCACGTTCCACTGTTGTCCACAACTGTTTTTCCCGATAACGAATCGATTCATTTTCAAATCTGACCGAAAAAATACGTCTCATATCCACCTTTGGTATTTGCGCCAATTTCATTTCCTGAAGATCGATTAAGGTCAGCGCTGTTACGACACCTAAGTGAGCCCCCGTTTTGAGCCATTCTTGCAAGGCTACCATGCGGGAATTTGGCTGCCACAGGCAGTAATCCCCAAATATTCTTTCTGAAATGGGCATACCGTCTAGCTTAACGGTGTAAAACTCAGGTCCAAAACGGATCTCACCTTCGTACGTAAACGTCAGGCGATGTTTCTGATCAGGTGATGTATATGTATTCATCCGTTGGCTTTGTCAACAAAGTTAGTCGTCAGGCTCGGCATTTAAAACCCCTGAAATCCGCTATTTATGTCCGGACAGCAAAGGTTATTTTTGCAGGGTTAAGATTAGTGATTTATCATGTTCCGATTCGTTTACTTCATCGCCGTTACACTGCTTGGCAGTGTGGTCTTTTTATCAGCCCCTTTGTCGGCTACACCCGCCATTCACCATCTGCCGACTGATACGCTCCATGCCGATGCGCTTGGCCCGTTCAAGGGCGACTTTGCGGAAATACGGGTGGCCGGAAAATCCCGTTACGTCCACCGCTCGGGAAAGGTGGTGGTGGACAAGCCGGTGCGATACGGTGCCCCGGTGTGCATCGCGGTAACCGATGGGGCATACGGTGCCATAAATAGCAAAGGGGACGTGATTGCGGATTTCATTTATGATGATATCCGTTATGAATATGACGATAAGCGTCATCCGGGCGCGGATAAAAGCTATCATTATTTTCTGGCTATCGTGCAGCTTGATGGTAAGGTGGGAGCGATCGATACATTGGGTAAGACAGTTGCCGAACCGGTGTATGACGACCTCCGCCCCATCAATGCACACGTATTGGCTGCCCGGAAAGCAGGAAAATGGGGGCTGCTGTCGTTGACCGACGGCGGGGAGGTACTGCCGTTTACCTATGACGATCTGACCCGTCGTTATGTGCCGGACGGCTACCTGGAGGTAACCGCCGCCGGCAAGAAGGGACTCCGATCGCCTGATGGCAAGCGGGAAGTGATGCCGGCTGTTTATGATGATCTGATGGGTATACGGCTGGATGGCGGGCCGCTACTTTTAGGCCAGCAGGGGAATGAGATTTTCTTGCTGGATACGCTCGGCAAGCGGCTGACGATGGAGCAGTATGACCGGATGAGCGCCGACGGCCCACTGGTGCGGATAGAACGCGGCGGAAAAACCGGATGGCTGGCCGCCGACGGGAGCGTTCGGATTCTGCCGGTATATGACGATGCGGCAGATTGGGTGGATGGGCGGTGTATCGTGACCCAAAATGGAAAAAGGGGTGTGCTTGCCGACGATGGCCAACTGATCGTGCCTTGCCAATACAGCGATATCAAAATCCTCGACGACCGTGGCAGACCGGCCATATCCGGTTCGGTAATCATCGACGGGCCTCCCATGATTTCGGGTAGCCCGAGTAAGTCATCTGGCCAGCGAAACGAAAAAGAAACAACGGGCGGCGATCTGTATTTCATGGCTTGGGCAGCAGGCAAATACAATTTGTTCGACCGCGCTGGCAAGAAACTGCTCCCGATAGAATACGACGGTATACAGTTTGGTAACACGGGAGCGCGGAGTTGCCTCTATGTCGTTGCGGGTGAACGATACGGATTGGCCGACTTGCAGGGGAAAGAACTGCTACCGGTTTCTTACCGGTTTCCCATGGGCGGTTACAGCGCAAACGTTTCGGGTACCGGCCCCGCTTCGATCATTCGCATTCCCGATGGGGAATCGATCGGTTTGTATGACCTGGAGCGGAAGCACCTCCTGTTGCCGCCGGAATATGAGCAACTGGAATGGCAGTTGGGTTGCTTCATCAAGGCGACGAGCGGGCGGGGAAATGGCAACGCCACAGCCGATCCGGTATCTGCTTATTTCCGGGCGGACGGCAGCCCGTTAATTCCGCCAACCAAAAGGCTGCTTGTCCATGCGGTGGATACGGACCGTTATGTGGTAACAACGCGGAACGATAGCCATTGGTCGACCACCCTGTTTGACGCCGATGGCAAACAGCTTTACCATCATCCGCAATGGGATTTCTCCCCCTACCGGCTGAGCAAGCAACTGGTGCCCGATAGCATCAGCCGGTTACTACAGGTTCGGCCTTTCCAAGGTGGGCTGCTCAAGGTGGGTGCTGAAAAGAACCTGTTTGTGGACCGGCAGGGTAAGGAAGTCCGTTTTGAGGGGTTTGACTTCGTGGATGACTTCTTCGGTGGCCTCGCCGCCGCATCGAGAAGCGTGGATGGTAAAGCGCTCATCGGTATCATCGACTCCGCCGGGAACGTGGTATTGCCGCTTGAATACCATGGTATGGACAAGATCTATAACGGCGAAATGCGGAAAATCTGGCGAAACGATAATGTAGGGGTGATCGATCTGCGTGGCCGGGTGATATTGGAAGCAGCGTACGAAGCGGTGGATTACCTGAAGCAGCCTGCCTTGTTTCAGGTCCGCCTGAATGGCAAAGCGGGATTGGTGGGCCTTGACGGTGCTACGGTATTGCCGACGGAATACGATCATATCCGCTTAATAAGTGATTCACTTCTTCGCGTGGAAAAGGACGGAAAGTTCGGCTTCGCGAGCAGCACGGGGAAAGTGCTCGTGGCGCCCCGCTATGAGGAGGTCCGGCTGAATGACTCCCATGCGGGCTATTTTCCGGCACGGGTGAAGGTGGGTGGGCAGTGGACCTATGTGCAGGCCGACGGTACGGAACTGCCGGTGTCGGCGGGGGATAAGCTTGGATATTGAAACAGGAAGAAACCACAGATGCATACACGGCGGTCTTACACCTTCTATTTCATAAAAGTACGTTACACCTACACCATCCTCATCACGTTGTTTGCGGGGTTTCTGGTGCTCGTTCCCGTTGCGCTACTTCTGGAGCATTACCGTATGGACACACGGTACGCTGCCATATGCCTTATTTTCGGATTGGTGGTTTGGTTTGGAAGCATGGTTTATTTTGCCGTGAAACAGACCCGGGCACGGAACGAAAGAGAGGAAATCACCTTTGTGGAAAGCGGATTTATCTCTAAGATATTCGGTGCGATACGGTACGATGATATCGAGCATTACGAAATCCGGAAAGGTCTTTCCCGTCTGAATTTCGACAAACCGGCTCCGTCGCTATTGGTATTCACCAAAGCCGGTAAAAGGTATCGCTTCGATTTACACGTGAAGGAATATGCGCAGGAGATTGAGGGCTACATGGCTTTTCTCGATACGTTTGTCAGTCATATCGATGCCTGGCAACGGCACGGGAGGGTCCCGGATGCGGGGGTTGGTCCGGAGATTGGCAACCCAAAGACGGGCAGTACGCCGACTGCCGGCGATACAGGCACTCCACAGGCTGTTCCTGTTCCGGTGCCTGTTCCACGTAAAAAGGCAGCCCCCGCCGCCCATGCCGAAGCGAGGGAAGCGCTGGAAGCAGCACGGAAACGGCAAAACCGGGCCAGGAACATCGTCATTCCGGTATCGCTGGTCTTTTCGGTGTTTCTTTTTATCAGAACCTGCATGCCCGATATCGTGCAGAAACTAAAAACAGACCCTTTGGCGAACCTGCACCAAAATACCGCTAAGCAATACCGCAAACAGCAAAATGCACTTCAGCGTACCATCGCGGGCGAGGGCGCGGTGTACCTGTTTAGCAACGACCCCTCGGCCGACCTGAAACCCGTACTGATACCGAACGACGGCGTACGCGTGCCGACCGGTATTCCGGTGCTGGACGTGGCTGAAGACAGCCGCGTCATGCAGGATTTTATCCGCAATAAAGATTCGCTCGGCTACCGCATTTACCTTTGGCGTGATTCCCTGCAGTTTCCCCAGATCCGGTATCACCCCCGCGCAGCCGCACGCGAATCCAAGAAACTCTATTTTTTCCTGTATGACGAACGGGCAGAGCTGTCGTCGTTTTTCAGAATCGGGATGACCAGGGAGAAGCCGCGTGCGCCGTTCACGCTGATGTGGATGCTGGAGTACGAACATCCGGAAGAACTTCCCGAAAAAATGGCCGGTAGTTTTGGATATACCAATTTGACGGATTTGAGCTGGTTCTTGGAAAGCTTTCCGAGTGTTCGATTTTACCTGGCGTCGTCGCAATTTCATGGGCTTACGCGGGCAGATTTTGCTAAAGCGGCCGAAATCGTCCGAACGACTTTGCGGGAAAAAGGCGTGGACACCCAAGGATTCATCGACCGCGAATTTGAAACGGGTTTGACCAAGCGATAGAAGGTGAAAAGCCCGGTTTTCAGGGATAGCAGCACATGGCGTTGGCCGTTAGTTTTGTGAATATAAATTATAATATAAGGAGTATGAGTAACGACCATAATGGAAATCGGCAAGATACGGATGAGGAGTACGCTGCTAAAATGCAGGAGGCTTTCAAGAAAGACCGGTTTGGCGGTTGGCCAGTCATCATTTCCTTGGGGGGACTGCTGGCTGTTGCGCTCAGGCTGGTCTTTGCTGATATCGATGATTACATCAGCGTTGGAAACGCCAGTATCTATCTGTGGGAGTTGGGATTGATCTTTTTTGTCGGCACCATCAGCTTTATGCCCGTCACCATAACAGACGCGAAACGGATAGCCGCGGGCTTGCCTCATCTCACCGCTGGGGCGTATTGGAAAATGGTGGCTGTTTATTTTGCCATTTCCATCGCGTTGACGCTCTTGGCCGGATTGTTGGTTTACCTGTTTTTCCTTTAGTCCGATGTTACAGGTGATGCTGAAAAACAATTTTAGATCCGCTATTGTAGGGTATGGCGTCTTGGCGGCGACACTGGGCGGCGCAACGATGCCGGCCAATGCCCAAGAGGGGGCATCGGCGCGGGCGGAGCGCTTCAACGGCCATGGCTTTGCGCAGATAACCGCTGGCGACCGTACGTTTTACATCGACCGCGCCGGCAAGCGGTTGTTTGATAGTTACATCGAAGATATCGGCAGTGCCGATACCGCCGCTCAACCACTCGGCGTCGTAACCAAGGATGGCCGATATGGGGTACTGGCCCGATCGGGCGGTTGGGTGTTACCCCCGGAATATCAGCAGATCGATACCCGGTTCGGCGCGTTCTGGAAGGTGATGAAAGACGGCAAGCACTCCTTGTACAGTAGGGAAGAGGGAATGCTGCTGCCTTTTTTTGATGACGTGGGTTACCTCGATGGCCGGTATTTCGATGTCAAAGCCGGAACAAAGTGGGGTGTTTATGATCGGGAGGCCGCGCAGCTGGCCATTCCGGCGAAGTACGATGGTTTTGACTATTGCGGGGGATGCGGCCGGAAGTCGGATTATGTGTATGCGCAGCGGGATGGAAAATGGGGCATCATGGGTTTCGACGGCCAAGTACGGGTGCCCTTTGCATACGAGCACGAGCATTGGGGCATGCGGAGTGACGAATGGGTGCGCTCGTTTTCGAAAAACGGCCGCCCGGTAGTGGTGCATATCCCTACGGGCAGGGAGTTTTCTGTTGACGGCCGGGATCCCCTTGAAATACTCGCCGGCGGCGAGTTGGTTGTCCAGGTAAACGGCCGATACGGATTGATTGATCACGATGCCAATGAAATACTGCCTGCCGAATACGAGCGCATCACCGTGCCCAATGCCAATGATTTCCGCGGGTATCATGGTCCCTATGCCATTGTGGAGAAGGGTGGGCGCAAAGGTGTCTACCAACGGGGTAAAGGCGTGCTGATTCCGCCGCAATGGGACGACGTGAATGTATACGATGATTACTTTGCCCTTGCGAAAGACGGTCGCTGGGGACTCTATGATACGACGGGCCGTGAACTGCTGGCGCCATCGTATACCGCAGTAACCCACGTGAACGATTATTTCTATTCGTCGGGCAGCAAGGGAATTACCATCTTCAAGACCCGGCAGAAGGCGCTGTACGGCCTGTACTTTGCGGAAACCGGCCAAGTGGTTTCCCCGAAATTTCACGAAATCGACCTGGCTTCGCTTACGTACGACGGCCCCGATGCTGTGGTGGTCGGCGAGCATCAGGGCGAGCAGGCCGTATACGATTTCACGGGCAGGGAGCTGCTACCGCTCGGCTATGCATCGTGGTCGCTATGGGACACTTCGTCCTTGCGGTATTTTGTCGTGACCAAGGCCGGTAAGCAGGGCCTGTACGATGCGGAGTTGCAGCGGGAGATTATCCCGCCTGCATTCGATCAGTTGCGTAAACTGCCCGGCTCGGGACCGATTGTGCTGACGGTAAACGGCGATTACGGCGACTATCGATATGGTATACGCAGGATGGACGGGCAGGAGGCTGTGCCTGCCGAATACACGGTGTACGATAGCGTCGGCGGGACGTTTGCCTTGTTATCCGGCGCCCGGAACGGTGGCCCAGCCATCCTCATCGATGGCCGGCGCGGAGTGGTAACCAAACTCCCTGCCCGGTATGCCCAATCGGTCAGGTACCCCGGTTTGGTGTTGATTTCGGACGACTCCGTGCGCGCACAGCTGTACAGCCCGGTGCTCGGGAAGTCGGTATCAAACAGCAAATTTGCCTTTGCTTACGCGTATGACGACAGGACGGAAGATGCCCTGCTGGAGCGGTTTTCGCCGTTCGGCCTTGGCTGGGTGCGGGTTGATGGCCGATATGGTCTCCTGGATACGGCAGGCAATTGGGTGACGGAACCGGTGTACGATCGGGTACTGGACTTCAACGCGCACGGCATCGCCGTCGGCGCCAGGTATTTTCCGGCGTCCGACTGGCGCTCCCAAGTGGGATATGTAGCCTATCAGTTCCTCGGCCGCGACGGCCGACCGCTTTCCAGCGAAGTGTATACCGCTCCGAATGAGTTTTTGATGGCGATGGATTATTTTACTGGGCGGCACCTGGTCATCCGGAGGGTGGAGGAAAATACAGGTGAACTACGGGCCGGTATCGCCGACAGTACCGGGCAGGTGCTGGTCCCTCCGAAATATGACGGCGTGGAGGTGTTCAACAACGGGGCATATTTTTTGCTTTCGGTTGGTTACAAATTCGGCATTGCCGATCGCAGCGGACAAATTATCCTTCCGGTGGAATTCGACAACCTATTGCTGAACCGATACGAAAAGGGAACGGAAATTACCTTTCCTATGTTGTGTTATAAAAACGGAGAATGGCAATATTACACAGACAAGGGCGAGGTGTTGCAGGTGGAGGGCGTACCCTCGGGAACGTTTACCGTAAATACTGGCTTGTGGTGATACACCTGCAATTAAAAGCAAGGAGCGCTTTATGTGCCGTTGCCTTGGTGGTGCCTGCGTCGTTTTCTTCTTGTAATTCCCCCGTCAAACCGGATCATTTTGAGGCGACCGTCATGAAGGTTATCCACGCGTTTCATGACCGGGATGGCGCTACGCTCAACGGGTTGATATCGGAGGAAACCGGACTCGCGATGATTTACCGGATCGGTGTTTTTGATGAGTATGTGCTCGTCGATTCGATTGATTTTGAGCAACCGGTGCCGGAATATTTGGGTTATCCGGATATGGTTGCCGTACCCGATTCGGTTCACTACGCGGAACTTCCTGTTTATGACTGCGGCGAGATGGTATGGGATAAAACCGGACTTTTTGCCGATACCACACGGAGCGACGATAAGCTCGCTCAAACGGCGCTGAATCTTGTCAAGTATCGCGGGGACTCCATTCCCCAGGCTGAACTTGCACATTTCCGTAACCTTGCGCAGCTGAGCCGGCGGATTGTACTCGCAGATTATGAAGATGATGAGTTAATTTTTAACCTTACGCTGATCGCTGATAAATGGTATTTAACATTGATTGACCGCGTCACTACCGATTGCAGTGCTTAAGCCGAGCCTGCTCGGAATAATCTACTTCCACAAGTCCTCGGTTTTTATGGTTTTAAACTGGCCTGCTTTGTATTCTTGATCACTTTTTTGGATTTTCTTCACAAATTCCGAGTTGTACGGTTCTCGGTAGCCTTTTCAAACGTCATATTCAATGCTTTAAGCACTGCTTTTATCGCTTTTGCTTGTGCTTTTTCCGCATGGACAATAAGTGTTTCCATCGCACTCCAGTTTTGACACATACAAAGTTAGTGATTTATCTGTTCAGGATGACGTCCAAGCTGTTGTCGCCCAAACGGATGATTAGGTGTACCTTTCGGGGACGTATGCGGTTGGTATAGTTGCAAGAAAGTAAGTACCTTTACCGTCGCATGGGTAAACGTAGTGAAACAAAAGTTGTCCATTGCACCGATTGAAAAATGGGCAGCTATTAGCCAATCCGCGGATGTCAGTAAATTTATCGGCGTAGAAAAAAGCAGCCACAGTAGACTGTTGATATGAGGCATATCGTATTTTTCGGATGCTTTCTTGTAAGCCAGATATGTTTGGCGCAGACCGACAAGTTATATTTTTCTGGTTTCGGAGAGCTCCCTGTAAAGACACCGGATTCCCTGCTTCAGAATTGGCAGAATGCAGGGGTTATTGGAGAGAAATACCAAGCGGCAACAAGTTTGATCCATTTTCATGATGAAGCAGGGAACATCGATTCTGTGCTTTTTTATGCGGTCGCTTTTCTAAGCCAGTTGGCTATAAATCCGATCAACACGGCGAGTGCATTTCGGTATCAAGCCGATGTCGGCCTTTCACTGGGAAATACCTATCGGGAAAAGGGATTGTATAGCGAAGCCCTGCGCCATTATTTACTGGGGATACAGGTGGGGGAGAAGTTGGGCGATAAATCGGTCATCGACCAACATAAATTTGGGCTGGCCCATGTCTACTTTCTGCAAAAAAAGGAAAACGATGCGCTATCACTTTACCGGGAAATTTTGAAAGAGACCGGCGAGGATAACCTCGCCCAGCTCGTCCATAAACAATTGGGAACCCTCTATCTTTCCCGTGGTGATCATGTAAATGCGCGAAACTATTTCCTGCAAGCACTGCATTATTTCCAGCAGACAGGACAGCTGAAAAACAGCCTGGAAGTGCAGCTGAGCCTGGGCTTGATCGCAGAAACGGAAGGGCAAACCGATAGTGCATTCACCGTGTACAACGTGGTGAAAGACAAGGCGCTGGCGCATCGTTTTTTCGATCTGTATATCCAATCCGCACAACGCGCGGGTGACCTGCTGATCGCAAATAACGATTATTCCAATGCCCAGATCGTGCTCTCAACGGTGTATATCAATGCCTTGCAATGGGAAAACATGGAAGCGCAGCAGCATGCACTTGCAAGTCTGCAGGCCGCACATGCCGCCATGGGTGATTATCAAAACGCCTATGCGTTAAGTACACAATATCAGCGCGTTTCAGCAGAGATAGCAGACCGGCAGAACAAAAGGGAGGTGAATGAGATGGAAGTCAGGTACCGGACTGCACAGAAAGAGAAAGAAATCCTGGTCAAGGAAGGCCAATTGCGGCAGGAACGGACCATCAAATACGGGTTGCTTATCGGCTTTCTGGTGGTACTGGTTCCGGTCATCGGTCTGATGTACATGTACTACCAGAAACTGCAGGCGCAGCACCGGCTGAATGCGAGCATGGAAGAAGCGAATCAACAGCGGATTAAGGTGATGCTCAAAGAAAAGGAATTGGAGTTGCTGGCCGCATCCGTCGACGGAGAGGAAAATGAACGCAGCCGGATAGCCAAAGAGCTGCACGACAGTATCGGAGGCAATCTCGCAGCCATCAAGATGCAGCTTTCGCACGCTGGAGGCGAACACCCCACGGAAGTCATCAAGCAGCTGGACGACACGTATCAGCTGGTCAGAGACCTGTCGCATAACCTGGTGCCCAAACAGTTCCGAAATACAGGCTTTACCGAATTGATCGAAACGTACCTTGGACGCTTTGATGTGGACGGAAACAGCTGCATCAGCTTCCAGGCTTATCCTCACGAGGAGGTGAATGGATTGCCAACGGACATTAAGGTGGAGGTGTACAAGATCATCCAGGAGCTGATGACCAATGCCCAGAAGCATGCGCAGGCTTCGCGGATCGACATCCAACTCGCACGGGTAGCCGATGTGCTGAAATTGATTTTCGAAGATAACGGCCGGGGCTTCCTGGTTGACAAAACCCCGGTGGGCATCGGGCTTCGGAACATTCGTGAGCGATTGAAAGCCTATCATGGTACCATGCACATCGACTCTTTCCCGCAGCGGGGCACCATCGTCGATATAGACATACCCTTAAAAACGGACACCATATGAAACACAACATCCTATTGGCGGACGACCACAAACTGTTTCTCGAGGGCTTGCTACGGCTCTTTGCCAAAGAAGAAGACCTGCATGTATTGTACTTTGCATATAATGGAAAGTACATCATACAGTACCTGGACAGCCACCCAGACGAGGCAGTTGATTTGGTGATCACCGACATCAGCATGCCCGATGTAGACGGCATCACCTTGAATAACCATGTAAAAAAAGTACGGCCAGCCATCAAAACCCTGGTCGTGAGTATGCATACCGATACGGGGATGGTCGATACGCTCGTGCAGAACGATGTGGACGGTTACCTGTCCAAAAACGCGGATTCGGAGGAATTCCTTCGGGCAGTCCGTACGATTCTGGGCGGCCAAAAGTATTTTTCGGAATTGGTCAAACAGGCTTACATAGACCGTGTCTTTAATAAAGAAAAGGATACGGCTGAGGTACTCACGGCACGGGAAAAAGAGGTGCTGGCACTCATTGCCCAGGAATACACCACGCAGGAAATCGCTGATCGGCTGTTTCTCAGCAAGCATACGGTGGAAACCTACCGGAAGACCCTGTTGTCAAAACTTAAAGTGCGCAACCTGGCCGGACTTACGAAACACGCCGTCAAGCTGGGGCTGGCAGAGTAGCGGTTCCATAGCACACGAATATAGCTCCCTGAAAAGCGATCCCTGAAAAAAGGGAGGCATTTTCACGGAAAACCATGATTGATACGGGTTTCTATCCGTTGCATCTTTGTTTCAAATCAATTCATTGTCGTTATGATCATATTTGGAACACGAGAAGGAACAACAGGAATGAAAGCCGTTTCCGGCCATTCCTGCCGCTACTGTGGTACCAAGGAAAGCCTTTCGGTGCTGGTACGTGCGGCTTATTTCCATATTTTCTGGATTCCTGTATTCCCCTACGGCAAAAAGGTGTATTCGGTCTGTGGGCACTGCCGGCAGTACCTGTCACGTCTTGAAATGCCTCCCGATTTGGGCGCAAAAGCCACGCAGGTAGCCCGTACCATCAAAACCCCTTGGTACTATTTTTTAGTCCTGATTCTGGCTGCAGCGCTGTTTCTCGTCTCCTCCGTCATCGGCATCATCGGTAGTTAACGTTAGCAATTTATTCACCATAAAACTTTTCACTCATGATTTACGGAATCACATTGATCTTACTGAGCATCCTTGCCGTTCCCTCGCTGATCCTGTCGAGGAAATCCAATGCCAGGGAATTACTGGAAAAAGTGGCACCCTACCAAGGCTGGATAGGCATCGTCTTCTGCTTCTGGGGCTTATGGGGCATCCTGCAGGCCGTGTTGAACCCGGGTTGGCTGACAGCAGCCCCCATCTGGTGGGTGACGCTGCTGGCCGGAAGTGCGGTACAGGCCGGTCTCGGGGTTCTGCTGGGCTACCCGCTGATCGGCAGGCTCTTCCTGTCCGGCAGCGTCTCCGCCAGGGAAAAAGCAGAACGCTTGCGCGCCAAGATAGCCCCCAAGCAGGGCGCCCTGGGTATCCTCGGTATTTTCGTGGGGGCGTGGATGATCGCTGCCTCCTTCCTGTTCACCGTTGCTTAGACTTGCTACATGGGTTTCAGAATTTTAAAACCGATTACTATGCGTATGAAAACAATAAGGATGACCGTAATGATGCTCGTCATCTCCCTGACATCACTTGCTCAAGACAACGAAGCGGTTATCGAAGTACAGGGGGGCACCGAATTTCGCAGGGAAGTCGAAAAATATCAGGTGGAGGTTAGCATTTTCCCGGGTAATTATTACGGAGTCGATGAATATGATAAGCCTACGCTTGAAGACCTGAAACAGGCGTTTTTCGTGCGGTTGAACGAGCATGGTTTTGCCGAAGGCCGGTTCCGGGAAAGCAAAAATACAAAGAACTATGGATTGGACTACGGTGAGCAAGGTGCAGTGTACGTCTTTGATACCGAAGCGGAATCCGAGTTCGTTGGACTCATCCGCTTGGTCAATACGAGAAGGCTGAAAGGAGCACAGATTGTAAGCAGGAAAGTCTTTTACCAGTCGCTGGCCAATCCCGATACGATAATTGCCGAGGCACTGGAAGACGCTCGCAAAAACGCTGCAGCGGTAGCAAAGGCCATGGGCAAACGCTTGGGTGAGGTGGTGTCCGTTGCCGATTTCAACCAAGCCACCCTGGAACGCCCCGGCAGTTATTATGCAGAGGAGGAACGTGCAAAATATTATCTTGTTGCAAAATTCAACCTAAAATAACCTATATTTGGTTATTTTGATGTTTACCGTCAAATAAATTTCCATATTATGGCTAACATTGAAAACGGGAATTACGTCCATATTGCCGGCGAAAGCTATCCGATTAACCCGGTAGGCACCCATTGGTCTATCGGAAAAATCAGCCATTCGCTGATCACCGAGATTGAGGTAACGGCACCGGATATACAGCGAGATACCGAAAAAGGGTTGCTGGATGAGTACAAAAACGATGGGCGCATTAAGTTTTCACTCGAAGCCATCGGTATCTTCAACCATGGTATCCCCACCGGCAGATTCCATTACGAGGAAGATAAGAATGATGAGACGTATACCTATGTGCGGAAAGAGGGACTGGACTACCGCCTCGATTTTTTTGGAATGGTAACGTACGAAAATTCGTGGGTACGGTTGGACGGTGAACTGAGACCTCCGTATGACCCCTCGCCTGTTTTCCCCATCAAGGCGGCCGTTAACCTGGACCCCAAAGCGCTTGATTGGTCCGAATACCGCTTCAAAAGCCTGCACGAGACTGCGGGCGCTGATGAAAAGCAGGTGTGCCACCTGGAGATCACCAATCCGGAGTTTACGGAGCTTCCGCCTGAAATTTATGATTTCATCAACCTGGAGCATTTTGCACTCGTCAATAGACGCGATTACTGGGACAACACCAAACTGCCGCTGGCTAAACTGGATGATCGTCTCGGAGAACTCGTGCGTCTGAAAGGGATTAACGTGAATAAAGCGGCTGTCAGCAGTTTGCCGGCGACCATCGGGGCACTTCAGCAACTGGAGGTGCTCAATCTCAGTTTGTGTGAGCTGACCGAGGTGCCCGATGCCGTGTGGCAGTTGCCCCGACTCACTTATCTCATCCTGATGGGCAACCGGATATCGTTCATTTCTGAGTACATCAACCTTCCTGCGCTGCAGACGCTGAATGTTGAGAGAAACGCATTGAAAACCCTACCCGAAGCACTGCTAACGCAACCTAAGCTGAAAACCGTTAAGGCTACGGGAAACCCCTTCGCGTTCCTCCCTGATCGCTTCAGCTTTTTCAGCGGACTGGACCTGAGTATGAAGGAGAAAAAGAAGTTGCTGGATAATACATATAAAGGAGCTGATGGCAAGGGAACGGTCAAATGGGATGATCGCCCGTATTTTGCAGCGCGTGACGGCGAGCTTATCGCACCGGTACACGATATCATCAAGCAGTACGGGCTGGCGGAATACCAAAAGCCGTTGATTTCGTTGGTGAAAAAGGCAGTAGGCTTCAACCTCACTGATGAGGAAGATTACGCCACCGTGGGCAACCACCGGTTCGGCGGCCGGCCGGATCTTCCCATCGACGTAGCTTACCCTTCATTTTTTGATAACGAGGAAAAGCGGGAACTCCGCTATGAGTTCATTGCACAACTAAATTGCGAACAACTGGGAGAATTACAGGACTACCTGCCCCGCACCGGTAGCTTGTTCTTTTTCTTTAAAAGCATTCACTACTTCGGGCTTGCCGAAAACGAAATTGCCCGCGTCATTTACGTACAGGACAACGGGTTGCTTGCTTCCGGCAAACGATTCCTGTTGTCGGATGCGGACTTTCTGGAACTCCCCGATGGCCAATATACCCCCTATAAGGCAGACGCTTTCGCCATGGCATCAGCGCCGTCATTTTACGCGGCGTACCAAAATGACTACCTGTTTGCAGGGAAGTCCAAGCCCTTGAAGGACAACGGCGGGCTACTCGAAGACCTCCATGAGCGGTTCGAAGAGCCGGTGAACACCCTTCGCCGATTTGACCACGCCGTCAATGCTTATGGATTTACCCAGCACGAATCACCGGAGCTGCAGGCGGCACTTAAGCTGAAGGGCAATCCGCAAGATTGGGTCATTCTGCTGAGGGTTGCTTCTGCGGGAGACTTCCAGTGGGGCGATGCGGGGGACCTGTTTTTCGTAATCCACAAAAGTGATTTGGCAAAAGGAGCTTTCAACAATGTATTTGCAACCATGGAAAGTAGTTGACGTAATCCGCTCGGCTCGCCTATCTTTTTAACCGCGTGGGCGGTTGGGCAGGAACGGAACCGGAGTTTGTACCTGGAAAAAACTGTCGCTCCGGAAAAAGGGCGGTACCAATTAAATTAATAGCATGCTTATGATACCTGAAAAGCAATACAGCATCAGCATCTCACCGTTGTATCCGAAATTTGAACCGGGGAGATATTTTCCCGAATTCTTTGAGGATTCAGGGGTCTGGAAGGACTTGGCGGAACTGGAGCCTTTCCGTGAACTGATCAAAAAGAAAATACCGATGGGCGTTTCCCGGTACGGGGGCGGGATTGTGGATTTTCCCCAAGGGGAAAAGGTACCGGTGCGGAACGGGTTGATGTTTGCGGCACAACTAAATCTGAACGAATTTGCCAGGGCGAACACCGATGGCTTGTTGCCACATGCCGGCTTCCTGTATTTTTTCTTTGACGGGCAAAAAAAAGGGCTGGTGCTTTATTATGATGTGCCGGAGAATAAGCTGGAGCGTCATTTCCTCATGCCGCCTGAACACCCCGTGTTCGGGTCCCTGCAGGTATTCGGGGAAATCAAAAGGTCGGTCGAGAAATGGCAGGACATGTATATCAAACTGTTGCCCGAGGAATTGGAATGTACCGTTGCCCGAGGAATTGGAATGTACCGTTTGCGGGGAAAGGGATTTCAGGAACTGCAACTGCGGCAACGAAGGGATACTGCCCTATGAGCGCCGTGAGGTACAGGGAAAAGGTTTGGTGTGGGATGATTTTATGTTTGCCGGAAAGTCCAAGATTTTCGGCTACTATACCAACCTGCAAATGACCGAGAAACAGGTAACCAACGTGAATGAATCCGGAAAGCTGCTTCTGCTGCAGATCGGCGAAAATTTCAACAACGAAGGACTGTTCATCGTGCTTATCAATAAAGAAGATCTTGCCCGGTGCGATTTCAGCAAATGTAAACTGGAATGGAGCCAAAGCTGAATGCAGCTCGTAGTCACTTTGTAGATGGTAGGCTGCCCTGTTATACAAAATATAGGCGCTATTTTTGGCGGCAAGGATAAGCACCAAAACAGAACGTAATTCAGGAAATGTTAAAAAGTAATTTATGTGGTTTAGCATTGCAGAGATCATCGTAAAACGGGTGGATGCCACGCATCTGGAAAACCCGGTACATCCGGGCAGCCCAATGGAGTTAGGCTTGTTTCAACGGGAAGTCAGGACAATCATCTATGTGCAGCGAACAAAAAAAGTATTGCCGCAATACTACGAGACACCCGGCGGAGATCGCATTCCGATGCGAAAGTGGTCAAGCCAAATGAATGACTTTGCGCAGGATAAGATGGCAAAGTTACCCCCGCAAAAAGGCATGCGGAAGTTCACGATTTTCGGATGGTTACTCCTGCTGCTCTGCTTTTATTTGATAGGCTATGCGGTGTACGAAACGGCTACCCTGCCGGCCCAAAAAGAGGTCTATAAACAGGAAATGGCAGAATTGGCCACCGTGCACGAAGGAGACATTTATTTTGGACGGTACCGGATCTACAAAGAAAAAGGCAATTTCCTGGGGAGCGAAGGAGGTTTTGGCTGGTTCAAGGTTGTCAGCATTGAAAACGATACCTACCATATTGCCAAAAGCGTCGAAATCAGTAACAACGCGAAACCAAAAGAAGAAATGAACAGTACCGATTTTGAACAGGAGACAAGTGCCGTAAAAGCAAAAGATCTGGGTGCTTATACAAAGCAGTTTGTTTCAGAAGACGGGCTGATGGAGTTTAACTTTGACCAGAAAAAAGAATGAGTGTGTGATAACCTGTAACGATCATGCGGAACAGAGACGTTGTACTGAACAATACTGGGCTGAAACGCCAGGTGGCGCTGGGAGCGATTTATTCGGTCGTGACGGGGAAGAATGACCGCACCTTAATGGGAGATACCAAGTTACACTTTCCGCAAAGAGATGATGGGGGTGTTTGAACGGCTTTGGGGGGTGCCGCGGCCCAAAAGCGAGTTGTTGAAACAGTTGTTTGGCAAGCGTGAGGAGCATCTCCCCATGCTGGATCTGCTTAACTGGTTTCAGAAACAGGGACACCGGGAAGATGATTTTTCCACTGAGGCCCTTGCCTGGGATGTAGCCCGCTATGTGGATGTGATCCGGGATGCGTTCTATGTGGGATACATTACCAAGGAGACAGCGCTGCTACATTTGCGTTCCGCCGACGATATGTCCAGGGGGTATTTCCGCTCCTGGGAAGATTACGCAGATCGTTTTATCGCTTATAAAACCTGGTGGGACGAAGGAAACCTCCGGGAGCTGGAGGAACACTTGAAAAGCATCAACGGCAAAACGTACACGCCGGACGAACTGTATGATAGGTACCTGGCACAGGGCATTACCCTGATTGCCAAAATCAAAGAGGCGGTAGACTATCTGCTAAAAGACAGAAATTCGATCTGGAACCAGGTAGCTTGGTGAGAGCCATTGACAAAAAACCGGAAAGACTTGAAAAGCCGTATCCCCAGATTGAATATCAAAAAATTAGGAATAATATGAACGAAACAGGCCTTATAGGCGCCATCAGGCAGAAGGATTTTTCCAAGGTGGAAGAATTGATAAAAACAGACCCAGGTGCTTTCAAGGAGTTAAAAAACTACGAGAAAGAATCGCTAATCCAGGCAGCGCTCAGGTGTAAAGCGTTTTCGTTGCTTACGGCCCTGGCAGACGCGGGTCTGCTGACCACCGACCTGCTTGAGCTGGACAGGTGGATGGGCAGCGACATCTACCATATACTGCTGCATATCCCGTTTGTCAAAACGGGCAACAGCATCCGTAATCCCCGGGCAACCCATACGGTGGACGATCCTGAAGCATTAGATCCGGAAAGCCTGGCATTTTTCCGGTCGTTTGCAGGCCGCATCGAAAATATCGACGAACCGGTGGAAAACCAAACGCTCCTGGAGTTCGCCATTTCCCAAAACCTGCCTGTTCCGGTGTTGCAGGTGATGGTCGACCATGGCTGTCCGACAGATGGCTATGACCACTCCGAAAACACCCTCCTGTTCCGGCGGCTTACGCCGCAGGTAGGCCACTGGTTGGTCGAACAGGGATTGGACGTGAACCACAAAAACAAAGGCCATATTACCCCCTTGGAAAAAGCCATCGATACCGGCAATGGCGAACTGGTGAAAACCTTATTGGACAACGGGGCCGACATCCACCACACCGACAAAGACGGCAATTCGATGTTCCGTTTCGCCTTGGTTGATAAGGTGAATTATGAACTTTTTGACATCCTGTGCGAATACGATACGCCGGATTTCCACCGGACTAACCATACGGGCAGTTCGCTGTTGTTTGACTACATTGACCGCCTGTACGGGGGAGAAAAGCAACTCGCCTATTTGGAAAAACTTCTGGAAATGGGCGCCGATCTGCAGCAAGTGAATACGACAGTTTATGGCAAAGAGAAGACAGCATTGGATCTCGCCGTTACCAAAGATGCCGTGGTTTTTGAAACGGTGCTGAATCATTACACGGCAGGGATCAACCAGACGGACAACAACGGAGACACGCTGCTGCACAAGGTGTGTGCCGATGAGCTGAATTACGATCAAAACAAAGCCAGAGAGCTTTATCGGAAAGCCAAACTATTACTGGGCAAAGGAGCCGACCCGTCAATACGCAACAGCCAAGATAAAACCGCGGCGGATTTGGCGGCAAACGACAATTTAAAAGAAAAAACCGTAGCCCTGCTGCTGAAACATGAGGTGGGAAAGAATGATCATATGCAATAGAAAACGATGAGCAACTCTTTTTTAATAGCCTGCGAAAACGGCAACCGTAAATCGCCGAACTGTTGTTGGAGCAAGAGGTCTCCGATGTAAACTACACCGACGAAAAAGGAAGGACAGCGCTGCACTATGCTGCGCATAGGGGATACAAAGAAATCTGCGAGGCATTGATCGCTAAAGGAGCAGACGTCAACTATGAGGATCACCAGGGGGAAACTCCTTTGTTCTTTGCCACACTCCAAAACCAGACACAGGTCATTAAAGCGCTGCTGAACCACGGGGCAAACGCCGGGATAACCGACAAGCATGGGAACAACCTGCTGCATCTGGCTGCCCGCAACGGACAGAAAGCCCTCTGTGAGCAATTCCTCGATAGTGGCATTGACATCGAAAGCAGGAACAATGCAGGAGAGACCCCAATGATGGTGGCCATCACATTCGGAAAGAAAATACTGGTCGATTTCTTTATCGAACGCGGAGCCGACGTATCGGTAACGACAAAACAGGGGAATAACCTGCTTCACCTGGCGCTACGCGGGGGCAACATGCCGGTGATCAAGACATTGCTGGAAAACGGTGTCCCGGTAGACGAACCCGACAGCGACGCAGTCACCCCTTTATTACACGCGTGCTACGCCAACAACATGATGCTGGTCCGTCTGTTGATGGAGAAAGGTGCCGATGTATTTCAGACCGGTGCCAAGGGTATCTCGCCCATTTATTACGCCTGCGCTTACAACCAAAAACAGCTGGTTCAGTTATTTCTGGACCAGGGCTTGGATATCAACTTCCAGACCCCCACCCAGGGCACAGTGACCATGGGCAGCTACCTGGATTTTGTGGAAACTGCGCAGGATCTTTCTTCGGATAGCCTGTTTAACCTGAGCAGTACCTATACCGCCGGGGGAGAGAGCCTGCTGCACATCGCCGTAAAGAACGACCACCTGTACATGGTGGAGTTGTTGCTGGGAAAAGGAGCACATGTCAATATCCAGGATGAATCCGAGAACACGCCGCTGCACTATGCCGCATCGGGCGGAAGCAAGGATATCGTGGCTTTGCTGATTAAAAATGGGGCTGATGTCAATCTGACTAATGTAAGGGAACAAAAGCCCTTGGATTATGCCAATATCCGGGGTTTTAATGAAATTGTGGCGTTGATTCTGGGCAAAAAACCAAACACCGATGCGTTACCGAAAACCAATCCGCTGAGTTATCATAGCTCGGTACGAGAAGAACGCGCCGCGTTTACAAAGGACGATATCAGGGCCGGACTGAAGGAATTAAAGGAATTGTTTGAAGAAGCATTGATTTCCGAAGAAGAATACAACGAAAAAAAGAAGGAATTACTAAATAGGTTATAGGAAGTGCATAATCAGGTTATTGTTCGTTTGTTATACGGTAGACGATTTGTATATGGGTAGGGGCGGATTGTAGACGCCATGTGTGCAGTCATCAGGCATTGCAGCCAGTTGAGAGGATTTAAATTTAGCCGCACTATTTTCTTAATTCCGAAAATGACTGATCTGCTAAGGAAAGCCAAGGGAACGCCCCGTATTGTATTACCATTCATTTCTGTACTGCTTTTGTCGTGCACGGCCGTGCGTGCACAGACAATCATATATGTCTCAACTCACGGTGCGGGCGACGGCTCTTCATGGACACAGCCCAGTGGCCTGATCGATGCGGTAACCAGCGCTCCCCCCGATGCGCAGATTTGGCTCAAACAGGGCATATATGAAATGACCCAAACACTGGAATTCCAGTATGGTCAATCCGGGATCAGCTTATTCGGCGGGTTTAACGGAACCGAGACAAATTTAAACCAACGTGATTACGAAAGTAATGAGACTATATTGGACGGCCTCAATGAACGGAGGATCGTGAACATCGATGAGGAACGCATCGTCTTAGACGGTCTGACGCTACGGCATGGTTTCGTAACCGGCGAGAATGAGGGGGGGGCAGCCATTTATATACGTGATTCGGAAACACAACTGCGGAATTGCGTTTTTTTTGCCAACGTGTCCAGAGGAAGCCGGGGGGCAGGCGCGATTTATAATCGGTCCGGTTCGGGGCTGCTTATTGAAAATTGCCTGTTTGAAAACAATGAAAATCCATACGTGGAATATCCCAACGGGTCAAACGGAGGCGGAGCCATCCATAACTGGGCTGATGAGGTGACGATCATAAACACGGTGTTTAGGAATAATTCCTCAGATAACCCGGGAGGAGCGATCTATACCTGGTACGATGACGTGACGAAGATGGAAAACTGCCGTTTTGTGCGTAACCATAGCGAGGGAAATGGCGGCGCAATTTTCGCGCGGTCTCAGCTCGCGATAAACAACACGGACTTCATCGACAACACGAGCATCGGTGGTGGCGGTGCGATCCACAATGGAAGGTCACTGACGTTAAGCCATGTTGCGTTCAGGGGCAATCGTGCCACTGAT
The DNA here is from genome assembly GCF_016533505.1 of Parapedobacter sp. ISTM3. Classification (NCBI taxonomy): domain Bacteria; kingdom Pseudomonadati; phylum Bacteroidota; class Sphingobacteriia; order Sphingobacteriales; family Sphingobacteriaceae; genus Parapedobacter; species Parapedobacter sp. ISTM3. The sequence continues at coordinate 88,135 of NZ_JAENGN010000020.1, forward strand.
CAGGGCGGAAGTCTGTATACAGAAGGGGCAGCCACTATTACCAACGCGCTATTTGATGAAAACCAGGCTGGAGCGCCGGGAGGGGCTATTTATAATAGAGGAAGCGTCCGGCTTTCAAACGTGACATTCGTCAATAACCGGAACTCGGCGTTTGTGTTTGCGCCTAGGATTAGCAGTGGAGATTCCCAATATCTATATAACAGTATTTTCTATAATAACTCGGCCACAGGGAGCAATGCTCCGGATATTATGAACGCTTCTCCCTATGCCGGAGTAACGGACTTAGTGATCAGGCACAATAGTTTACAGGAGGCAATTGAGCCGGACTGGGGTAGTGACAATTTGGTAGGTGTAAATCCATTGTTTGCCGATCCGGCGAACGGGAATTACCGACCGCAGTCTGTAAGCCCGTTGATTGATGCGGGCAATACCGGACTATATAACGAGGTTTCGGACACGGATGCCGGGGCTTCCATTGATTTGGCCGGGAATGCACGGTTGCTTGGAGGTGTAATTGATATGGGAGCTTATGAAGTTGAGGCCACGCCGCCCAGCTTA